>NZ_CAKZYF010000163.1 GCF_937884665.1 uncultured Allomuricauda sp.
GAAATTGCGCATCGAAATTATCATTTCCCACACTCGCATAAGGAAAAATAAAAGGCAAAAGCGTAATCAAAAAAATGAGCAGAGGGAAGAGTGCCATAAAAAGGCTAAAGGCTATGGAACTGGCCCTACTGGAAAGGGTACCCTTTACCACACCAACCACGTACATCTCCAATAAGTCGTAGAAGGAAAGTCCTTCAAAAGCCTTCAACTTCATTTGCTTAAGAAGTTTGACCAACCCATTGATAACGGGAATCTTTGCCAAGCGCTCTTCAATGGCCATCGACATATTAAACAGCTTTCAAACTTAAATCCAGGTTATTGACCGAATGCGTCAATGCCCCGGAAGAAATGTAATCCACACCACATTCTGCATATTTCCGAACCGTTTCTTCATTGATGCCCCCAGAGGATTCCGTTAAACATTGATTTCCGATGATTTCAACTGCTTTCAAGGTGTCCTCGTAGTTAAAATTATCCAACAAAATGCGATATACCCCAGAAGATTCAAGGATTTCGGTCACTTCGTTCAAATTTCTAGCTTCAACGATAATTTTTAAATCCCGATTGGTTCGCTTCAAATACGCCTGTGTTTTTTTAATGGCTTTGGTCAATCCTCCGGCAAAATCGATATGGTTGTCCTTTAACATGATCATATCGTAGAGCGCAAATCGATGGTTCTCCCCTCCTCCAATCTTTACGGCCCATTTCTCCAAGGCCCTTATTCCTGGGGTAGTTTTTCGGGTATCTAAGATTTGGGCCCGTGTTCCCTTAAGAATATTGACATACTCCCCGGTCTTGGTCGCTATTGCGCTCATCCTCTGCATCGCATTAAGGACCAAGCGCTCTGCCTTTAGTATACTTTGGGACCTTCCCTCCACATAAAAAGCAATATCCCCATATTGTACAGCAGTGGCATCGGGCAAAAGCACTTCAACATCAAGGTTTTTATCAACATGGGCAAAAACCTGCTTAGCAAAATCAACCCCGGCGATTATACCTTCATCTTTAACCAATAATTTCGCTTTACCCATGGCATCAGAAGGAATGCAGGCCAAAGAACTATGATCTCCATCCCCTACATCTTCCCGGATGGCATTTTCAATGATGTAGTCGATTTCTTTTTGGAATTGCGTTTCTGCAATCATAAAGGCAGGGGTTTGCACGAAAATACTAAAAACATTATTCCAATAAAGATGCCAACTAATTTGTTTCGCAACAAAACTTTATTTTTAATCATGCATATTACCGTTATATCCGTAGGTAAAACAGATAGCCCGGAACTTGCCGCGTTGATAGGGCAGTATGAGAAGCGTTTGGGGCACTACATTAAATTCCGACTCTTGCTCCTACCCGACCTTAAAAACAGCAAAAATCTATCAGAAAACCAACAAAAAGAGAAAGAAGGCGACCTCATTTTGGCTCAAATCGTACCGTCTGATAGGTTAGTGCTGTTCGATGAAAAAGGGAAATCGTTCAGTTCTCTATCCTTTTCGAACTACCTCCAAAAGAAAATGAACAATAGTACCAAAAAACTAGTTTTTGTAATTGGCGGACCTTATGGTTTCAGTAGGGCCGTTTATGAACGTAGTCAAGAAAAAATAAGTCTTTCTACGATGACATTTTCCCATCAAATGGTGCGCTTGTTTGCCTTGGAACAGCTTTACCGGGCGTTCACAATTTTACGGAATGAGCCGTACCATCATCGATAGTTGCCGTTTCTTTGGAAGTTGGTTTGTATTTTTCAAGTAGATTTTCCACTTTTCGGATTACAAAATGGTGTGGTTTTTCCTGCTCCGTGGTCTTTTCCAAAGAATTCACCATGTTTTTTGATACTGCTTTCAAGTGGTCCAGTTCTTCGGAAATAAAACCATATATTTCCTTCTGTCGTTCCTGGTTCTTTTCAACCTTGAGCACGTATTGAAGGTCCGAAATATTCTTCATGTGGGATGCAAAGACATGGGATTGGTGCCAGGCAATTTCTGAAAGCTTTTTCTTTTGGGCCAAAATACGGTTGATGATCGGGTTGACGATAAAAAAGAATTCAAAAATGATGATGAAAATGGAAAAAATGGCCAACTCCAATTCAATGATCATCATGGTCTTTATATCCTTTTCCGATTTCTTTTGGAACATGTTTACAATCCCATCCATAATGGTCAAAAAACGATCTACCCTGTAACGTACATCGTTGAAATTAATGGTATCAAATTTTTCGAAGTCACTTAATTCCCGGTACAACCATTCCAGATGCGGTTCCAATTTATCAAATTCCCTTAGGATATCGGCATCATCCAAAGGGGCGATTTTTAATCCAACGTTGCCTTCTTGCAAAATATCGTTCATTTGGTAGAGTTTCGTCAACGTGAGCTTCATCTCGGCGTAGTCACAATTGTGAAACCGACAGGAGTAGAGTTCGTTCAGCAGTCTCTGGCTGAGCATCCGCTGCCGACCAGCAAGATTGACCACCAGCGCCGTACTCCTTTGTTCTTTTAAGGTATATTGGGTAAGACTCTGTATGATTATGGTCAATAGCACAATGGAAACCACAAGTAGGTAATATGCGCGAAATCCTTTTTTGAAGAGCTTCAGTCCACCAATCTTCATTTACTTTTTTATAAGAATTTGCCTACAAATTAGTTCAAAAAGCTATCAAAGTATCAGAAATGTTGTGAACGTATTATTTCAGGAGGTGAAACTTCCTTTTAGAAAAGCACTTGAAGAAAACTCTTAATAGAGCACTCTAAATTTAATAGTGTTGTCCACATTTTTAAGGGCCTTGACCACTTCCTTATTATATTCTTTGTCCAAGTCCGTGATTACATAGCCCACTTGATTGTCCGTGGATAAATACTGTCCCGTGATATTCATTTGGTAGTTTGCCAGAACCTCGTTGATTTTTGCCATGATACCGGGAACGTTCTGATGAATATGTAAAAAACGATGCGCATTGTTCTGCTTGGGCAATCGGATGTTAGGGAAATTGACGGCATCCACCGTGTTCCCAGAATTGATATAATCCATAATCTTATTGGGCACAAAATCTGCAATATCTCGCTGTGCCTCTTCCGTGCTGCCCCCAACATGAGGGGTCAAAATCACATTGGGCAGCCCTTGTAGAGGAGTTTCAAAACTCCCATTGCTCCTGGGCTCTTGAGGATATACGTCCACTGCTGCCCCGTTCAGCTTTCCTTTTTGTAGTGCGGCTGCCAACGCATTGATATCCACGACAAAGCCACGGGATAAATTAATGAGATAAGCCCCATCTCGCATTTGGTTGATTTCCCGTTCTCCTATAAAATTTCTATTGGCCTTAGTATCGTCCACATGTAAAGTAACCACATCCGAAACGGTCAACAGTTGCTCTAGCCTGCTACACTTTATCGCATTTCCCAACGCCAGTTGGTCCGCTACGTCATAGTAGTAAACTCGCATTCCCATAGCTTCGGCCAAAACCGACAACTGCTTACCGATATTGCCATAGCCCACGATACCCAGGTTTTTACCCCGTACTTCTTGAGAATTGACCGCGGTCTTGTTCCATTGGCCCATGTGGATTTCCGTACTTCGGGTGAAAACACTTCGCATGAGCATGATAATCTGTCCCATGGCCAGTTCCACAACGGAACGCGTATTGCTGTAAGGGGCATTGAAGACCACCACTCCTCTTTTCTTGGCGTGCTCCAAGTCAATCTGGGTGGTACCAATACAGAAGGCTCCGACCACCAAAAGTTTATTGGCGGCATCCAATACCTTCTGGGTCACTTGTGTCTTGGAGCGGATGCCCAGCACATGGACCCCTTTTATCCTTTCAATGAGTTCTTCCTCTGGCAAACTATGTTTTACCAACGCTACGGAAAAACCTTCTTCGGAAAGATTTTCAAAAGCATCAGGGTGCACATTTTCCAACAAGAGGATTTTTATCCGGTTCTTTGGATACGATATATTGCGCGGTAAATCGTTAACAAAAAGGAACTCATCCAAATTGGGAGCTATGTGGTCCGCGTGGTCCGCTGCCTTCTCGCGGTGCACATTTTCGGTATACGCAAAGAATTTGTGGGCCAGACCGGCTTCACGCATTACATAATCACTATATCCATCGCCAATCACCTGAACCTCTCCATCCAAATCCAGGCGTTTCAAACATTCTATTTTACCATTGTGGGAAGCCAAGACATTGGTCTCATCAAATCCGATGATCTCTCCTTCGGCATTAAAGCGAAAAGTATTGGCGAAAACCCGCTCTGTGGGAATGTTATATTCCTCTACAATAGGGTCTATAAATTCTTTGAAACCGCAAGAAATAACATAAATGTCTTGAGAGTATTTTTCAAAAAACTCCTTGTTGGAGGCTATTGATTTTGATATTTTCTGACGAAGTTCATCCACCAAACCTTCCAGGTGATCTCTATGGGCACACAATAGTTGGATACGTCGCTCCAAAGACTCTGTAAACGAAATATCGCCATCAATTCCCAGATTGGTGATAGCCTGTATCTCGTTGATAATCTCTTCTTTATTGGATTTCCCCTGAAGCGTTATTTCTGCCAAAACATCAAGAGCTTCCACCCGGGTCAGGGTGCTGTCAAAATCAAAAACATATTTACGTGCCGCTTCTACCATGAATCCCACTAATTAAAAGCCCAAAATTAAACTTTAATTCGTTTTGCATTTTGATAAAGAACAAAATCTGGATTTGATTGTTGATTTTTCAAAGAAAAGAATCAAATATTCAGAAAATTTGAATTCCCGACACATCTGTAAAACTTAAAGTGGTTTTTAAGACTAGAACCAACGACGGGTATTTTTCTTGTAGACACGGTACTGCTTCCCAAACTGTTTTTCCAGTGCTTGTTCCTCAAATTTAATCTGAAAATGGTTCATATAATACACAAAGCCGGATGCCACGAGAATGTTGAACGCATTGCCCAAACGTAGTCCAAATGCAAGAAGAACCAGCAACATGGCTAGATACATCGGATTTCTGGAATATTTAAAAATACCTTGAACTACCAAAGCACTGGTCTTGGTCAAATCAATGGGATTCGTGGTGGTCTTTATTCTTTTGAATTGGAAGAGCGCGAGGAACATCATCAAAATAGCAAGCCCCAACAAAAAGGCTGCCAGCTCTTTTCTTCCAAAAAAATCAAATTGTCCAAAAGGGAGGATTCTTGTCACTAAATACATCACGCCCCCAAACAAGAGCATGACCAGAGGAGGAATGATTTTTATACGCATCGCTCAATTACCATAAGTCGAAAATACTACTTTTACCGGGTTTTAAACCTTCATTCCAATGAAACTGGTTTTTGCCACACATAACCCAAAAAAGATAGAGGAAGTACAACAGATGCTTCCTGCACCTTTCCGCTTATTGTCGCTTTATGATATTGGTTGTACAGATGAAATTCCAGAAACTGGGGATACCTTGGAGGAAAATGCCAAGTTAAAAGCAGATTTTGTAACTGCAACGTATGGATTCGATTGTTTTTCTGATGATACCGGATTGCATATCGATGCATTGGATGGAGCACCTGGCGTATATTCTGCGCGCTATGCCGGGCCACAAAAGAACGCAGCGGACAATATGGATAAAGTATTGCACTTATTAGAGGACATTCCTATAAGAAAAGCGCAATTTAAAACCCTTGTTCACCTTAATTTCAAAGGGTCTTCCTTTGTTTTCGAAGGTTCGGTCCATGGGGAAATCACAACGGAGAAAATGGGTTCTGGCGGATTTGGGTACGACCCCATTTTTAAACCTGATGGGTATGCGGAGACCTTTGGCCAGTTATCCCCTGCCATCAAAAACCATATCAGCCATCGCAGCGAGGCTATTCAAAAATTGATATCCTTTTTAAAAAACCCATCATTTTAATTTTCAGGACCATTAATTCAATTACCTTTGCCGCTCATTAACGCCGCCGGTATGGGCAAGGTGTTGCGAGGGCTTCGTAGAGGTATTTAAAAATCGCCCGGGCAACACATCATATTTGCGATTTTTAAATAACATGCGATATGTCAGCATTTGAAGTTTTGGGGCTGGATAAACCCCTATTGGATGCCATTCAGGATATGGGATTCGAATCCCCCTCTGAGGTCCAGGAAAAAGCAATTCCCCTTTTATTGCAAGAAGAGACGGATCTGGTCGCCCTGGCGCAGACAGGTACGGGCAAAACGGCCGCCTTCGGTTTTCCCATGATTCAGAAGATACATGCGGAGAGCAGAACTACACAGGGGCTCATTCTTTCCCCAACACGTGAGTTGTGCTTGCAGATTACCAACGAGCTCAAATTGTACTCTAAATATGTCCCCGGCCTACATACTGTAGCTATTTATGGTGGCGCCAGTATTACCGACCAAGCCCGACAAATTAAACGAGGAGCGCAGCTTGTGGTGGCCACACCTGGTCGGATGAAAGATATGATCGGTCGCGGCATGGTCGATATTTCCAAAATTGACTACTGCGTTTTGGATGAGGCCGATGAAATGCTCAACATGGGCTTTTATGAAGACATCAAGGATATTTTGTCCAACACACCACAGGAAAAGTTTACTTGGCTTTTTTCTGCGACCATGCCGAAAGAAGTGGCCTCCATTGCCAAAAAGTTCATGCACAAGCCCAAAGAGATTACCGTTGGAACCAAAAATGCCGGAGCGTCAACGGTGCAGCATGAATATTACACGGTGGGAGGCAGGGATAGATATGCGGCCTTGAAGCGTTTGGCGGATGCCAATCCGGGTATTTTCTCCGTTATTTTCTGTAGGACCAAAAGAGATACGCAACGAGTTGCAGAGCATCTCATCGAAGACGGGTACAACGCGGGTGCCCTACACGGCGACCTGAGCCAAAACCAGCGGGATTTGGTCATGAATGCCTTTCGAAAAAAGCAAGTTCAACTTTTGGTGGCCACAGATGTTGCGGCACGGGGCATTGATGTAGATGATATTACCCATGTCATCAACTATCAACTTCCTGATGAAATAGAAACCTATACCCACCGAAGCGGTAGAACGGGCAGAGCGGGGAAATCAGGTATTTCCATGGTAATAATCACGCGCTCTGAGCAGCGGAAGATAAAAGCGATAGAGAAGAAGATAAAACAAGATTTTATCGCAAAAAGAATTCCAACAGGTATTGAGATTTGCGAAATACAATTGTACCATTTGGCCAACCGGATCAAAGAAACGGAAATCAATACTGAAATCGATAACTACCTTCCGGCCATCAACGATGTTCTTGAAGGCATCGACAGGGAAGAACTGATAAAGAAAATAGTATCGGTTGAGTTCACCCGTTTCTACAACTACTATAGCAAGACCAAGGACCTGAACACCTCTTCAGAAAAAAATAAGGAGAAATCGACCCGAAGGGATACGAAAAATGGCGCTGTCCGTTATTTTATCAATATTGGTGAGCGCGATGGGTACGATTGGATGAGTTTAAAGGACTTTTTAAGGGATACGCTGAATTTGGAAAAGGATGATATCTTCAACGTGGACACAAAGGGAAGTTTTTCTTTTTTCAATTCCGATGCCTCTTTAACGGATTTTATCCTCCAAACCTTTACCGAATTTAAGGTAAAGGGACGTTTCATCAATGTAGAAGTATCTACAAAACCAGGGAGCTCCGGAAAAGGTGGGAAACGACGGGACAGAAAACAAGGACATCGCAAAGGTGGAGATGGTGCATCTTTTAGAAGGGGCGGAAAAAGTGGCAAAGGAAGACGCGGAGGTAGGAAAAGACCCGGGTTTTATTAGTTAATTCTATATTAAAAGAACCCTTCCAACGATAATTTTTTCTTTGTTTAGTATTTTTGAGGCTAGTTTTGCTGCATGAATAGAATTCTACTTTTACCGTTTTTCCTATTTTCTTTTTTGAGTTTTGCGCAAAACGAGAATGATGTTCCAATGGAAGGAGAGATATCCGCCAAGGTTGTCAATGCCCAAAGTAGTTTTCCCATGGAAAGTGTGCATGTCATCAATCTGAACAAAGTGGTGGGGACCATAACCAATCCCGAAGGAAAGTTTACTATTCCCGCAGCGGTCAATGATACATTATATTTTTCCTTTCTTGGTTTTAAGTCCCAAAAAGTAAGGGTCACC
Organism: uncultured Allomuricauda sp.; assembly: GCF_937884665.1. Taxonomy (GTDB): domain Bacteria; phylum Bacteroidota; class Bacteroidia; order Flavobacteriales; family Flavobacteriaceae; genus Flagellimonas. Next base: position 8,104 of record NZ_CAKZYF010000163.1, read on the forward strand.
AACGATATGTTCAAATTTGAGGATACTGAAATCGCGTTGACCGAACTGGCCTACGCATTGGAAGAAGTGATAGTGAGACCATATCAGCTAACGGGCTATCTGGAAATTGATGTAAAAAACCTTCCCATCAACAACGCGTACCAATACAGTATATCCGGTCTGCCGACCAGCTACGAAGCTGGAAACAAAAATCCAAGTGCTGTGACCAAAGTTTTGGGAGCTATTTTAAATCCAGCCGACCTGCTTCGCAATTTATTTGGGAAGAAACCAAAACAACTTCGAAAACTCAGGCAAATTAAAGAGGACGAGGACATTCGCAATCTACTTGCCTCTAAATTTGATAGGGAGACCCTTACCGAACTTCTTCAGTTGGAAAAGATGGATATTGATGATATTTTGGGGAATTGCAATTATTCCAAGTCATTTATCGCGACGGCCAACGATCTTCAGATTTTGGATGCTATTTCCAGTTGCTATGAAGAATACAAGGTTCTTAACCGTAAATAAGCGCGTTTAAAGTTTCAGACGCACCCTTCTCGGTCTCTTAAATAAATTTTAAATTTTGCCTTTCATTTTATAGTTTTAGGCAAAATCCCAACGAATGAGAAAACTACTTATCGTTATGTCGTTACTATCCTTTATCTCTAGTTGCAAGAAAGCGAAAAAGGCTCCTCCAAAACAGAATTTGATAGTTGAAGATGTGACCCCAAAGAAAGAAGTTCCATTTGTCTGGGAAGGCGCCAACGTGTATTTTCTTCTAACGGACAGATTCAATAATGGTGATCCTGGGAATGATGTAAACTTTGAAAGAACTGAGGATACCGCAGTACTTAGAGGTTTTGAAGGTGGGGATCTCCAAGGGATAACCCAAAAAATTGAAGAAGGGTATTTCACTGAGTTGGGCATAAACGCGATTTGGTTCACCCCTATTGTTGAGCAAATCCATGGTGCAACCGATGAAGGTACCGGAAACACCTACGGCTATCATGGTTATTGGGCCAAGGATTGGACGACCATTGACCCAAATTTCGGAACCAGGAAAGATTTGGAAAAACTGGTGAAAACCGCTCATTCCAAAGGAATACGAATTCTTTTGGATGTCGTGCTGAACCACACAGGGCCCGTTACGGAAAAAGACCCGGTCTGGCCATCAGAATGGGTAAGAACAGACCCAATATGTGAATTTACCACCTATGAAAACACAACGGCCTGTACCCTCGTGAACAATTTACCGGATATCCTAACCGAATCTGATGAACCCGTTGAGCTTCCCGATGCCCTGCTCGCCAAATGGAAAGAAGAGGGCAGGTTGAGCCAAGAATTGGATGAGCTCCAACTATTTTTTGAACGCACCGGCTATCCTAGGGCACCGCGATTTTACATCATCAAATGGCTTACGGACTACATCAACGACTTTGGTGTGGATGGTTTTCGGGTGGATACGGTAAAGCACGTCAATGAAAATGCATGGACCGATTTACATAAAGAGGCCAACCACGCCTTTGAAACCTGGAAGAAAAAGCATCCTGACCAAATATTGGACAATAACTCATTTTACATGGTAGGTGAAGTCTACAATTACGGTATCTCCGGAGGACGCGAATTTGATTTTGGAGATAAGAAAGTAGACTTTTTTAATTATGGATTTAAGAGTCTTATAAATTTTGACTTAAAAAATGATGCCCAAAACAGTTATGAAACGGTCTTCAAAAAGTACAGCAAATTGTTGAATACCAAACTCAAAGGAAAGAGTGTATTGAATTACCTCACCTCCCATGATGATGGTAATCCCTTTGACCGCGAACGGAAAATGCCCGTTCGTGCAGCCAATATGTTGCTGTTGACCCCCGGTGCTTCACAGGTTTACTACGGTGACGAAACTTCTCGAAGTCTAACAATTGAGGGTACGGAGGGAGACGCCACACTTCGTTCATTCATGAATTGGCAAGATTTGGATAGTCTACCACAAATTCAAAAGGTGCATGAGCACTGGCAAAAACTGGGGCAATTTCGAAGAGATCACCCAGCCATTGGGGCTGGAAAACACAAAAGGCTTTCCAAATCGCCCTACGTTTTCTCAAGAAGTTACAGCAGTGGAGATTACAAGGATAAGGTGGTCATAGGGTTAGATTTACCGAAAGGCAAAAAATCCCTGTACGTCAAAGGATTTTTTGGGGACGGCACCACTTTATACGATACCTATTCCAAAACCGAGGTCCAAGTCGCCAAAGGACGGGTCACTCTGGAAAATGACAACGATATCGTTTTACTGGAGCTGAAAGAATAGAGAAAAAGGTATCAGCCTATCCTAGTTTTTTGTTTCATTTCACACGCTGTGTAGCGTCTAGCCTTCCAATATCGATTTTAAAGAAGCCAATCCTTCCTCAAAATCACCACCTACCGCTTTGTCCATGTTCATAAAAAGCATGAAAATACTGTTGGGAAACGTATTCTTTCCCGAAAATCCCCAAGTCACCTTAGTTGTGTCAGCGCCAATGGACTCTGTGGTCAAATAAGCATCCGAAGTGGATTTCCAAGGCTTTAAAAAGCGAAGTTCTGATTCAATTCGTTCTCCATCCACAATTTTAGTGATTTCTTGTTCTCCTTCACCCACATCTTTATAGCCGTTCCAATAGCTGGTAGCGCCAACTTCGCCATCTGTACCGGTGAATTTCTTTTCCATGTTCGGGTCCCTTTTGTTCCAAGGCGACCAGGCATCATGATTTTTTAAAAATTTAAGATTCTCAAAAACCTCCGTTTTGGGTTTGGCAATTTCAATGGTCCGGGAAACACTGTAACTCTTTGGGGCAATAATGGCCAAAAAAAGAATAAGCAATACGAGGCCCCCTAAAATGTAAAGTACTATAGTCATTTGTTTTTGAATTGGTTATGCCCTAAAATACAAAAAACTTCAATCTGGGGAGTATCTGCGGATAATACCTTCCACATCTTTGATTGATTTTTTGGTCCAATCCAGGCGTTTTTCCAAAATTTCAACTGGCGTTAGTCGCCAATCCAAACTTGAGGTCCTTAAGCGTTTTGAAAGTGTTTCAAGAATAATTGCCGCCGCAACCGATATATTCAAACTTTCGGAAAAGCCAACCATGGGGATACGGAGAAAACCATCTGCTTTCTGCAACACTTCTTCGCTCAATCCTTCCCGTTCCGTACCAAAAAAGAGCGCCGTTCTCAATTTTGGACTGAAATTCTGCAAGGAATCAGAGTTTGTATGGGGTGTTGTTGCAATGATTCGGTATCCTCGGCTTTTCAGATGGTCAATACATTTTACCGTTGTCTCATGCCGATATACATCTACCCACTGTTCTGCTCCCATAGCAATATTCTTATCCAATCGCTTTCCAAAGCGGTCCTCCACCACATGCACATCCTGAATACCAAAGGCGTCACAGCTCCGTATCACCGCACTGGTATTATGTAATTGGAATACATCTTCAATGGCCACGGTCAAAAATCGAGTACGTTGGGCAAGCACTTCTAAAAAACGACGCTTCCTTTCCACAGTAAGAAAACCCTCCAAATAAACCAATAAATCATTTTCAAGCATAAAGAACAAGTTAGCAAAAATTGAATTTGTTACTTTTAATACTATATGAAAGAGAAACAAAAAATAGTCGTTTTGACCGGAGCCGGAATGAGTGCTGAAAGTGGCTTAAAGACCTTTAGGGATTCCAATGGACTATGGGAAGGTCATGATGTGATGGAGGTGGCATCACCCCAGGGTTTTGCACGGAATCCGGAATTGGTCCTTGAATTCTACAACCAAAGAAGACGTCAACTGCTTGAAGTTTCCCCAAATACGGGACACAAGGCATTGGTCGATTTGGAAACCCACTACGACGTGAGCATTGTTACCCAGAATGTGGACAATTTACATGAACAGGCCGGCAGTTCACATGTTGTCCACCTGCACGGTGAACTGTTCAAAGTAAGAAGTACTTTGGATGAAACCCTGGTTCTAGACTGGAAAAATGACTTGGTTTTGGGAGATTTGGATAAAAATGGGCATCAACTACGACCCCATATTGTATGGTTTGGCGAAATGGTGCCTTTACTGGAGACAGCCGCCCAGCTAACGCAGGAAGCGGATATATTGATAATAATAGGTACCTCAATGCAGGTATATCCCGCAGCGAGTTTGGTTCACTACGCAAAAAGGGGTACTCCTATCTATTTTATAGACCCAAAACCCAACATACAAGCCTCAGATTTTGGTCATTTGACCATAATTTCAGCGACTGCCGTAAATGGGGTTCCTGGTTTAGTGGCCAAGCTGATTGAAATAGTATCGTAATCCCGATTGTACTGAAAACTGATTTTGTTAAAAGGGTGAAGGATACCCAAAGTGTACTACCTGTGACAGAGCTACTTTTATATAAAAAATTAAATTCGGCAAGACTTTCAAAAAAAAACATAAACCTATTGGTGGACGAGCTGGAAAACCATCCTGAATTGACCGGTTTTCTAATACGGGATGTTTTTGAACAAGATAAAATCAATATGTTCCATTCAAGTTGGGTTTTTGACCATTTGATGCGAAAAAAACTGGTATATCTTTTGCCCCATCTTGAGCTATTTACCCAAGGATTGGCTTTTTTGAAATCAGAGTCTTGCATACGCCCCATGGCTCATGTTTGTCAAATGGTCACCAAGACCTGTTTCAAAAAGAAAGATAACTTGTTTATAGATACTATCTCCCATGTTCAGTTGGAACGTATCCTAAATGCCTGTTTTGATTGGCTTATCGGCCCCCATAAAATTGCGGCGAAAGTGTTTTCCATGACCAGTTTGTTTTATCTGGGAATGCATTTTACATGGGTCCATCATGAGTTGAAGCTCGTATTAGAAGAAACGATTGGTGAAGGTACACCTGGATATAGGAACCGAGCGAAAAAAACCCTAGATAGGCTCGTGGCCCTAGGTCACTAAACTATCCAAGTTTAAGTATATTTGCCCCTTTAAACCAAAGCCAAATGTCCTTGTCCTCACTGAACGCTATTTCTCCGGTAGATGGCCGCTATCACAATAAAACTAAAGCCCTTCAAGATTTTTTTTCGGAAAAGGCCTTGGTGAAATACCGTATACATGTTGAAATTGAATACTTCATCGCCCTTTGTGAGATTCCCCTATTGCAATTAGCAGATTTTGATGCAGATAGATTTAAGGATTTAAGGAACCTTTATGTAGCGTTCAATGCAGAGGATGCCCTTCATATCAAAGAGATTGAAAAGACCACGAACCACGACGTCAAGGCTGTGGAATATTTCATTAAGCAAAAATTCGATGCCCTAAAATTGGAAAAATACAAGGAGTTCATCCACTTTGGTCTTACCTCGCAGGATATTAACAACACGGCAATCCCCCTTTCCATAAAAGAGGCGATGAATACGGTGTATGTTCCACTCTATTTGGAGGTTTTCCAAAGTTTGGAACAGACAGCGGAAAGCTGGAAGGACATTCCCATGCTGGCCAGAACCCATGGACAGCCCGCCTCTCCTACCCGCTTGGGGAAAGAAATCGCTGTTTTCGTTGAGCGGTTGAAAGAACAGTTCAATTTGTTGAATGATGTCCCTAGCGCTGCCAAGTTTGGAGGGGCAACCGGAAATTTCAACGCGCATAAAGTGGCCTATCCCGAAGTTGACTGGAAAGCTTTTGGAACCCGGTTCGTGCAAGAGAAGTTGGGACTGCACCATTCTTTCCCCACCACACAAATTGAGCATTACGACCACATGGCCGCTTTGTTTGATGGGCTAAAACGCATAAATACTATTTTAATAGACCTGGACCGCGATATCTGGACCTATATTTCAATGGATTATTTTAAACAGAAAATCAAAAAAGGAGAAATTGGATCGTCCGCAATGCCACACAAGGTAAATCCCATTGATTTTGAAAACTCCGAAGGGAATTTAGGACTGGCCAATGCCATTTTTGAACATCTTTCCGCAAAACTGCCCATCTCCCGTTTGCAGCGTGATTTAACGGACAGTACGGTTTTAAGAAATATTGGGGTGCCTTTAGCACATACTTTGATCGGATTTCAATCTACGCTTAAAGGAATGGGCAAACTTGTGCTGAACACGGAGAAGATTCAAGAAGATTTGCAGAACAACTGGGCGGTAATAGCCGAGGCGGTACAAACGATTTTACGCCGGGAAGGTTATCCAAACCCGTATGAAGCTTTAAAGGGATTGACACGGACTAATGAGAAAATCACCCAAAAGACCATGGCCCATTTTATTGAAACCCTTGATGTATCCGATGAAGTCAAAAAAGAGCTGAGGAAAATAACCCCGGAAAACTATACCGGGGTTTGATTTCGTTGGGGCTTTTCAAACTTATTTCACCACCTTTTGCACTTCTACCTCGTGCGGATATGGTATCTCGATTCCGGCTTCATCCAAAGCAAGTTTACATCCCTCATAGGTGGCAAAATAGACATCCCAGTAGTCTTCGGGTCTGCAATAGGGGCGTACTGCGAAGTTGACGGAACTGTCGGCGAGCTCCAACACATTCACTGAAGGGGCCGGGTCCTGTAAAACTTGGGAATTAGAAGTGAGAACCCCTAGCAAAACCTCCTTGGTTTGTTTAATATCTTCTTCATAGGCCACTCCAATTACGGTATCCACCCGAATTTTTCCTTCTGCGGTATAGTTCACGATATTGCCATTGGCCATGGCACCGTTGGGTACGATGGCGAGCTTATTTTCCGGGGTGGTTAGTTTGGTGGTGAAAATTTCAATTTCCTTTACTACTCCAAGTACACCTTGGGCTTCAATCAAGTCGCCAATGCGATAGGGCTTAAAAATCATCAGTAGCACCCCACCCGCAAAATTGGACAATGAACCCTGCAGGGCAAGACCAACTGCAAGACCTGCTGCTGCAATCACGGCCGCAAAAGTGGTCACATCCACACCAAGTTGGGAAATCACAATAATGATCAGGAACACTTTGAGCGCCCAAGAAACGAGATTGAGCAAAAATTTCTGAAGGGATTCATCATACTTGCTCTTTGCCATGACTTTACCAGTAGCCCCGATAATTTTTTTAATTATCCACGAGCCAATGATATAAATCAGGATCGCAGCTATCAGTTTGAGTCCGTATTCTTTTGCCAAATCGATTCCGATATTGACCCACTCTTGTGCTTTTTCCATGATATTTGGGTTTTTAGTTAGTGTTTACCAATGAGACACTAATTTAAAAAGAAGGTCACAGAAATCTAGGTCCCAACTTGGATTAAAAAGAAAAACGCACTGCGTGCAGTGCGTTTTGATGGGATGTTGGTTTACCAGCTATCCTTTTAAAAACTTTCCAATTTCCCCTAAGGCTGCTCCATCATAATCTGATTTTTGAAGGACTTGCATCAGCTGGACAATTTGGGCCGGGTTCATGTTTTTTCCTAAAACGCGTACCAGCGCGAACCCCATATCCTTGCTATCCCCATAAATAATAACCTCGTCTATCGCATCTTCTTCACCTATATATTTGATAACCCCTTTGCCGTATTGCGAGTTTATTTTCATGAGTTCCACAAACTCCTCATCTTTTAGGATTTCTTTGACCTTCGCTTTTTCCGCACGATATTCCGTGACATTGTCTGCGGTTTTCTTAAAGGCGAGCATATTGAATTTCCGCAAGGATTCCACCGCTTCTTTTTGGGAAGCTGAAAGACTTTCTTCTCTTAGTTTAAGGATACTCGCCGGAACGTCAATCGCGATGAAATTGGGGTTTTCCGAATTATCCACGTAATACTCTTGAAGGCTTTGTTGGGAAGAACAGGCAGCCAAAAGAATGGCCCCGGATAAGAAAAAGCTTTTTACTATATATTTCATGATTTTCGTTTTTTTGATTGCTATTTGATGGCCCAAATAGGCCAACATTGATAAGTTGGCCTATTGGACTTTTTGTTACATATTCACCCGGTAATTTAAAAGGTTTATTGTTTCCCTGCCTTATTAAGTTCTTTGGGCAAGTTCATCTTTTTGGTCAAGGAATTGATTTTGTTCAAATCAATATCCCCGGTCAAGGATAATAGGACTGTCTCAAATTTTCTACCATCGGCCTCTACATCTTTTAAACCCGTTACGAACATCAAGAGTTCACTCACATGGTCTGCATCTTTACCTTCTTTGATGTAAAACTTTACATTGGCATCCTTGTCTTTCACCCGCATCAACTCCTCCATGGTTGACGATTTTAAATAACTGCCGACGGAGCGTTTCATATCGGCCCCTATCTTCTCATTATCCGTGGTAAACACTTTAAGACTTCTTAAACTGCTGGCAATATCCATAAAATCCTGGGCTTCCGGATCATCTACTTCAACATCGATTTTAGCCAATAAATTGAACATGCTCTTGTTTACCACAACCGAGGTCACCTCATCCAAATCTTCAAATTGGTCAAATAACGATTGTGCAAATCCAGAGACCGGTATTACTGCGATTAGAAAAATTAAAATATACGTTTTCATTGTTTTTGTTTTAATCATTGTTGTAAATCTTTTGTTTTGCAACCTCAAACTCCTGTAAATAAGCGACCTTTTCCGTGCCGCGCCCAAAGTTCTCCGCCAGAAGTTCGAATGCCTTTTTGGTTTCTTGGTAAGCAAACTCGGCCTTTTTGCGTTCCTGATATTGATTACCAAAATAGATTCCAAAGCTTAAAAGGGCCACAGCAGCAACGGACATCCATTTATAATATCTTTTCCTAGGTTTTAATGGAACCTGCTTTGTGAAACGTTCTTCTTTTGCTATGGAAAAATAATTGAACATGGGTCTATATTGTTCCAAATGGGATGCTATATTTTCTTCGGAAAAATACTGGTTCAGGACTTCTTCTTCCGCCACGGTAGTCGTCGCCTCAAAGTACTTTTCCAAAAGTTTTTCAATATTAACTGATTCCATAGTTATGTTTTTTTGCCAATTCTTCTCTAACTGTTTTTCTTGCCCTGGACAGGGTAACCCGTACTGCCGTTGGTTTCATGTCCAATAAATCACATATTTCTTCAAACTCGTACTGTTCTACATCTCGCAACTGCAACACCATTTTTTGTTGTGCGGGCAGGGATTCCATGATGCGTTCCATCCATCTTACGCTGTCCTCGGCCTCCAATTGCCTTTGTAACGAAGTATGTTCGTCCCTATAATTGCTGTGTACCAACTTTAAATTGCCGGCCTGTTTTGACTTGAGTCGGTCCAGACAAAAATTCTTCGTCATTGTCATCGCAAAGGCCTCTATATTTTTATACTCCGCAATATTTTCATTTTTGGACCATAACTTCAATAACACCTCTTGCGTAGCATCTTCTGCTTCCTCCTTGGAGACCAACAACCGTTTGGCCAAACGATAAAGCTTATCTTTAAAGGGCATCACTGTATTTAAAAAATCATTTTGTCGCATTGGTCGTTTAGTTACAAAACTGCTTTGTTTGCGGTTTCAAAAGGAGGACGAATCATATCGAAATTTGTTACAAAAAATTTGAATTCTCCTAATATGTACTTATTTTCAACCAAAATTGCATGAATTTAAAGATGTCAAATCCATGTATGCCCAATATCCCGGACTTACTGGAACGATTTTTGAACTGCGATATTTAAAAATATGAATGCTATGAAAAAGATATTTTTGTTACTTTTTGTGTTTGGTTTTGTTCTGTTGTCCTGTTCTGATGACGACGAAACTAATATTGAAAATCCGAATCCAAATCCCGTCACTTCGGCCGAATTTCCTGTACAAAGCTTTATGTGGAATGCGATGAACCTCTGGTATTTTTGGCAGGGAGACGTTGCCGATTTAGCAGATGACCGTTTTGCGAGCGATGCGGATTTCGCCCAGTTTTTAGCTTCTGAATCTGATCCAAGTAGATTTTTCTTTACCATTTGCAACCAGCATAGGGAAATCGTCGGAAATGAAGCGGCTATTGACCGTTTTAGTTTTTTAAATGAAGACTTCTCAGAGTTGGTCAACAACCTTTCTGGGGTTTCTAGGAGCAACGGACTGGAATTTGGGCTTTCTTTTATAAGTCAGGGTTCGGACAACGTCTTTGGCTACGTACAATACATACTTCCCGGTTCCGATGCCGCTGGCAAGGATATTTCCCGAGGTGAGTTTTTTACCACTGTAGATGGTGTACAGCTCACCGGAAGTAATTTTGGGAGCCTGTTATTTGGAGACAACAACGACTATACCCTGGGGATGGCCAATTTGGAAAATGGAATTTTTACCCTCAATGGAAAGGAAGTGAGTCTTACCAAAGTTGAGAATTTTGTAGAAGACCCGATTCAGGTCGCGCAAACGCTGGATGTCAACGGAACCAAGGTTGCTTATTTGATGTACAATCGTTTTCTGAGCAGTTTTAATGAGCAGCTCAACGATGCTTTTGGTCAATTTGTTGCTGAAGGTGCTACGGAATTGGTATTGGATATGCGTTATAATCCAGGTGGTTCTGTCAATACCTCCCGATTATTGGCCAGTATGGTCCACAGTACGGATACGGATAAATTATACATCCGGCAACGATGGAATGATAAGATTCAATCCCAGTTCACCGCTGCACAATTAGAGGACTATTTTGCGAACACCACAGGTTCCAGCCCTTTAAATTCTTTGAACCTTGATAAAGTATATATTTTGACCACGGGTAGCTCTGCGTCCGCAAGTGAGTTGGTCATCAATGGTCTTGCGCCCTATGTGGATGTCGTTCAGATTGGCGAAACCACGTCAGGTAAAAATGAATTCTCCATAACCCTTGTTGACGACCCTGGAAATTCCTTTATTTATAACTCAGATCGTGAAAATCTTATCAACTCTGCCGTTAGTTGGGGACTGCAACCTTTGGTGGGGAGAAATGAAAATGCAGATGGTTTCTTTGACTACACTGCGGGACTTGTCCCTGATATTGTGTTAGATGAGGACTTACTGAACCTGGGGGTTTTAGGAGATGTTAACGAGCCGCTTTTAGCACGCGCCTTACAAGAAATATCAGCTTCCACTACAAAAAGAAGTTTCACGGTACAGGTTCCTGCGCGGATGTTTACCAGTTCCAGATTGCAAACACCCCTAAAGGACAATATGTTTTTGGATAAACCTATTGAAATGAACAACTAAAAAAAAGCGGCCCATGGGCCGCTTTTTTAATAATTACTTTTTTAGCGATTACCGGAAGGGTGTATTTCTATGACATTCCTTCGGTTAAAACGGTCCTAATCGACCCTAAAACAAAAATTTTTAAGGTTAAAAAGTAAGTCAAAGCACCATTTCCTTGAAGCCTGGAATCCGTTATCTTTATCCATAGAAAATAGTGTATGAGTACTGAACTAATTATTGTATTAATTGGACTTTTTGCCTTGACCGGTGGTATATTTTTGGGCATGTACCTTCAAAAACTCAAAACAAAATCCAATGAAAGTGTTTGGAAAGAGCGAGCGCTTCAATGGAACAATACCATTACCTCATTGAATGCTACGTTACAAGAAGCTAATAATGAGAAAAGTAAGATTCAATCTGAAAAAGAACAGCAGGGCAATCAAATTGTTCGGTACCAAGCCGATTTGGAAAACCTACAACAAAAGCACGCGGAACAGAAAAGTGAACTGGAAAAACTACAAGAAAAGTTCACTAAGGACTTTGAGATATTGGCCAATAAAATCCTTGAGGATAAGTCCAAAAAGTTCACAGAGAGCAACAAAGAAAATATTGAAAACATCCTCACGCCCCTAAATAAAAAAATTAGGGAGTTTGAAGAGAAAGTTGAAAAATCCCAAAAAGAGAACATTAGCATACATGCAGCTTTAAAAGAACAGCTTTTGAGTCTTCAGAACCAGAATTTGAAAATAACCCAAGAGGCAGAGAACTTGACCAAAGCCCTCAAAGGAGATAGTAAAATGCAAGGAAATTGGGGAGAATTGGTTTTGGAACGGGTTCTTGAAAAATCAGGCTTGGAGAAAGATCGCGAATATAGTGTGCAACAAAACTTTACGCGGGAAGATGGAAGCCGCGTGTTGCCCGATGTCATTATCAACATGCCAGACGGAAAGAAAATGATCGTGGACTCTAAAGTGTCATTGACGGACTACGAACGATACACAAACGCCGAAGAAGAGGAAAAAGCCCGTTTCTTGAAAGACCATATCAATTCCCTGCGTAAACATGTGGAACAACTTTCCGCTAAAAAGTATGAAGACCTCTATGAAATGGAAAGTCCAGATTTTGTTTTGATGTTCGTACCTATAGAACCCGCTTTCGCTATCGCCATTAATGAAGACGTATCACTCTACAATAAAGCTTTTGAGCAAAATATCGTCATCGTGACACCTGCAACCTTATTGGCGACCCTTCGTACCATAGACACGATGTGGAGCAATGAAAAGCAACAGCGAAATGCCATCGAAATTGCCAGACAGGCGGGCGCTTTGTACGATAAATTTGAAGGATTTGTCATGGACCTTACCAAAGTAGGAAAGAAAATGGATGAGGCGAAAACGGAGTATCGCGGGGCCATGAACAAATTGGTAGAAGGTCGTGGCAACATCGTAACAAGCATAGAAAAACTCAAAAAAATGGGGGCCAAAGCCAAAAAGTCCATTCCAGAACCCATTTTAAGACGTGCCCAAGAAGACGATTACCAAGAACCAAAACTCGAATTATAGACTATGCGCAAATTCATTTTCATTTTCATCACGATCGTACTTTTTGGGGTCACCGCTTATTTTGCATTCATCTATTATGTACCCTTCAGTGAGGGCTATCGCTCCGGTGAGCTTATCAAATTCAGCAGAAAAGGGGTCATGGTGAAAACCTGGGAAGGTGAAATCAGCCAGGGTATTTCAGGAGCTCAAATTTTCCAGTTTTCGGTTCAGGACAGCGAATCTGATGTTATTGAAAAACTCAAGACCTATCAGGGCCAGTATGTAAAGGTAACCTACAAGGAGCGCTATGCCACGTTTTTCTGGTTGGGCGACACCAAGTATTTTATCATCGATGTTGTCCAAGAACAATCCCCCCACTTTAGAAAATAGGCATGAGAAAATTTAAGACCGCACAAGAATCAAAGGTGTCCATCACAGAACTTATGCTTCCTGCGCATTCTAATTTTGGCGGTAAAGTCCACGGTGGATATATTTTGAGTCTGATGGACCAAATTGCTTTCGCCTGTGCAGGAAAACATTCACAGACCTATTGCGTTACCGCTTCGGTGAATCGGGTCGATTTTCTAAATCCCATAGAGGTCGGTGAATTGGTCACCATGAAGGCCAGCATAAATTACACGGGGCGCACCTCAATGGTCGTAGGAGTCCGGGTAGAATCAGAGAACATACAAACCGGAGAGGTAAAACATTGTAATTCTTCTTATTTTACCATGGTGGCCAAAGATGAAAATGGCAAAAATAGGACCATACCAGGGCTTATCATAAAAGACAAACAGGGGATGCGCCGTTTCGCCAGAAGTAAAGAGCGTAGATTATCAGCAAACGATAGGGATTCCAAGTATGACTCCAAAACATTTAGGGTGAATGAGTATTTGGATTTTATCGAAGGAGAAAACGTAAAATTGGATTTAGATTAAAGCTGCGGCAACCTCCTCAAAATACCAAATTCATTTTGACCGATTGGTAGCAAACATAGAGCTGCTCATTCAGAGCAAAAAAATGGGAAAATGCACTTGATGGTGTGATTGTGAAGGAAACGAAAATCAGCTATCGTTTTTTACCAATTACCGACTTAAAAATCATAATTTGATGAACACCATCACAGTAGTGTATTGAAAGAAGAGCATAAGTAAGATTTGATAAAGCATACCGCTAGCATAAACTTGATGCATCCCAATTAAAAGATGTTGGACCATTCTTTTTAGCGTTTAAAAAGCATCATCAAAATTAAAGGCTTAAACCTCGACTTCATTAATTTCACAACTGCTTATTTGATAAAGGAAGACAGTAAATCTCTGCAGCTAGTCCAGAATGGACCTCTAATAGTTATTCATTTTCAGTTCGCCGTACATGGCTTGCTTCTGGCTGTTGTTCCAAGGAAGAAGATACACTATTAGTCCTGCTAGCATTGCAAAGAAAAACGCCCATAATCCATGAACGATAATTATCATGATATGAAATGAAATGGCCAAAACAAATAATAAAGGTCTTTGACTGTACCTAGAAAATAATGCTGCGAACAATGTGAACTCCAAAACCAAAACTCCCCAAGTCAAAAAAGCGCAAAAGTAGGTGTTGGATATGAAAGGATATAGTAATGTATCTAAAGGAGAAACCAAACCGAAAGGTATATGGACAAACCAATAATAAATAGCTGTACCATCTATCCAAAAGTCTTTGCTTATTTTGACCGCAGCTGAAAAAAGATAAACTATGGCAATCTGCAATCGGATAATAAGCAGACAACTAAATGAAAAAAACTGAACCACTTCGGGTTGATGATAACCGAAGTAGTCCTTTGAATGCCAATGATTAATTCTCTTATCCGTTAAAGTTACAGGTATAAGAAGTATAGTTAATATTTGAGCTATCTGATCTCCACCTTCCACAAGTCTAGCGGACATAAAAAAGCTTGTAGCGATCCATGCGTGAATAATTCCCGTAAGCTGAGGAAGATAACCAACGATAACAAAAACCAAAAACAAGCAAACAAAGATGATTGTCGTATTGGATGTTCCAAAAACCTGGAAAAAATTTGGAATTCCGAAGAATATAGCGTCAATACGAACTGTAGCAGGAAAAAAAACAAAATTTTTCGTGAAGGCCAAGTTTGTAAACAGATTTAAGACCAAACAGGTCCGAACTATGCCAATTATCTTGGTATGAACTGTCAAATCAACGTCCTTGTCAAAAAAACCAAAAGCGCGGATGGAATTATTTAAGTAGGATAGAATCTTGTTTTTCATTGAAATAACCAATTGTTATTGCAGCGTACATAAACGGATTGTATTGCTCTTGATTCTCATTGGCCCATGCCTGCGGAATTGGTTTCGCTCGTGCAATGATATATTTTTCACCATTCTTAAAGGTTCTAAGCTTGGTATTTAATTTTACGCTTCTAAACGTATCGATTTTTAAATTTTCAGGTTTCCCTTTGGCTGGTTTCCATACTTCCTTCGGGATATTTGATACTATCTGGGCAATTTCAATGCCTATGTAACGGTTATTTTTTGAAAGCCCGAAAAGATTTTCTGAAGAGGCATTTTTAACGTTCATCAAATTGTTTGGAAGAATAGCTTGGTATTCGTAAGCCAACACATAACCGTCATCCGGGCTTTTGGTAAAAAACCCCCAGCCCTGGGGTGATATCCTTATGAAATCAAATTTCAGTATCGGATTTAATCTATCTGAACCTTCAATGTGTGAAATTGCGATCAAAAAGAAAAAAATTCCCCAGAAAAAAAAGACTAGCAACCGAATCGTCAGTGATTTCTTGCTCAAGTATTTTAACTATTAAAATGTTTCGATTTAGAATACAAATGACTTCAACGCAAACAAATTCCGGTATATTATCAATGTAAAAATGAAAAAATTAAGCTCACTGCTTATTGGTATTTAAAGCATGGGCTATTTCCTTGGCTAATATCTGTTGATATCTATTACCTATAATGTTTTTTGAATTGTAAGCGTCAATAGGCTCTGGTCCAGGTCCACCGCCACCGCCACCTGAAGTATTTACAAGATTAATGGCATAGGCTAGGTTAAAAACAGCTGCCGTGTTTACTGCGACAGCATAAGCAAATACAACTCCGACAGCCACAGCTAGTAAAGGTATTGCAATACCTGCCTCACTATCTGGAAAAATATTTAGGTCATATTCCTTTGCCAACCAATCTTCAAAAAGTTCAAGGTCCTTTTCATTGTTCAAATCTAAATCGGTAAAGGCTTTACTGCCAAAATCTACTCCGGCCTCTTTCATCTGTTCCAAGATTTTAAAAACTGACCCGTATTTCTTAGAACCAATACCGGCGGTCAAAACAATGGTTGTTGCATTCTCCAACGCCAGAATAATTTCGTTGTAATCTTCCGAATACATTTGATTCCCGAAATTCACAAAATACTCCTCGTCCAGTGTTTGTATCAATTCCATAATTTCGAGGTTGAACGCTGCCCGCTCTGCGGCTAATTCGGGATTGGCACTCGTAAATTCTTCCAAGTCCTTGGAAACCTTCGTCAAGGACGGAATTTCATCGGTAAAATCACTGTCCAGTAGAAGCAGTCCACGAAAAATCTCCTCTCCCGTGTATTCTGTCGATTCATACGCTTTATTATCGGTATCATTGGTACAAGAGCCCAATAGAAGCAGAATAAACAAAGAAATGTATGTTATTTTAAATCCTCTTTTTCTTTTCATCTTAGCAGTTTTAACTTTTATTTATGTAGTAATTTACTCCAAAAAGATAATAATATTTCTTTAATTTAAAAAATAGAAGGATTTAATTTTTTAGGTTCCGATTCAACTATTTTAAAAGATTTTGACATAAATTTTTCTCGATAACTTCGATTTCAGAAAATTTTTAGAATTTCCCTACTCCTACTTGTGTTAAGAATGGTGGGGCTGATGAAAATACTTTGATTTCCGAAAGATGATCAAATCAAGACAATCAAGGATTTTAAATTTTCGCAATGGATGATGTGAATACCTGGGTTTCCATCGTAATGATACTTTTAGGAGGTTTGACCGCGGCCCTCCCCGATTTGTTTGCAGGATATTCCGATCTTTCAGATGAGGAAGAAGAAATCGTTAAAAAACTCAATATTCCTGGAATGTTTAGTAAAGGGCTAGTTTTAATAGGGGTTCTATCGCTTGTAACCTTTCATACACTGCTATGGTTGGAGTATTACTCTTTAGCCGAACACGCTGTCCCCACAATTATCGTATTCGGTTCACTTGCTTTGGTCTTGAAGGCCGGTATGAAATATAAATCCCATCAAAAGTGAACAAAAGTACTTTTAAACGTAGGTGATCACTTACCGCCCATTCGCGTTACGATTGCAAGGTCGTGTGGCTTACATCCCAAAAAAGACGGAAGAAACTTTCAAAGTACTAAAATAGGACCTTGTAATAAGCAAATCAATACTTCTTTAGTGCTTGAAGGATTTTCTCCACTATTCCTTTTAATCAAATCAAAAAATGGGATCAAAGAAACTTCATAAAACCACATTAGAACAGAAAAACAACGGTTCTGAACCAAACCTTACCTTACCATTCTAATATTTTAAGGGATTTCTGTAATCCAAACGGTACTTAGCTTAATTCTGAAGCTGCCCCTTCGTCCAGAAACCAAATTAACTTTTCCGAATCTGGATTTACGAGGGATGCTGGATATTTTTCGAAATCCTCCACTTTCTGGGCAATTGCCTTAACCTTTTCGGCCTTTCCCTTTCCGGTGACCAAAAAAACAACTTCCTTCGCCCTATTGATTACTTTTCCATTTATCGAAATCCGTTTTTGACCAGTTTCCGGATGTGTGGCGACAACGCAATGGTCCTCGGCATCCCATAGATCAATTTCGTGGGGAAAAATGGAGGCTGTATGTCCATCATCGCCCATCCCCAGAATAACCAAGTCAAACTCTGGGATACCCTCTACCCTATCCAAATTGATTTCCAAAAGATTGGCATAGCGCATGGCTTCCGAGTTGGGGTCGTTCTCTCCCAAAATACGGTGGATATTCTCTTTGGGGACTTCAATTTTTGAAAAGAGATGGTCCACTGTCATTTTAAAATTGCTTTCTTCATCATCTGGGGGCACACACCTTTCATCGCCCCAATAAAAATGGACTTTGGACCAATCCATTTTTTGCCCATAATCCGCAGCTAGCACATCGAAAACAACTTTTGGGGTACTTCCGCCTGAAAGTGCTACCTGAACTTGTGGTTTTCCTTCCACAAATTCAGCAAAATAGGATGAAAATTCGCGGGCTACCTCAACCTTATCCTTATATATTTTTAATTCCATCGGGTTTCTTTTAATAATTCTTGGTTGCGCTGGAACGGACCTTGCACATCAGACCTAAGACAATTTAACAAATCACGCAATAGCCTGGATCGTCGGCCAGGTTTTCACCTGGATTACGCCAATAACCCAGGTCTTCAATAAGTTCATCCGCATTTTCAGGACCCCAAAATCCCGCAGCGTAGCCGTACATGCGCACGTCCTTTCCTTTTTTCCAATATTCCAAAATAGGATCGACAAATTCCCAAGCGGCCTCTACCTCATCCGCACGGGCATATAAGGTGGCATCTCCTTGCATCGCATCCAAAAGCAGACGTTCGTAGGCCTCCATCACATAGGTTTCCGCCAAACTGGAATAATAAAAATCCAAATTGGCACGTTCCACTTTAAAGCCCTGTCCGGGTACTTTCACCCCAAACTTGACCAAGATTCCCTCATCAGGTTGAATTCTGATAATCAATTTATTATCCTTACTGCTGACCCCGGAATCCTTAAAAATTTGATGATGGGGTGTTTTAAAATGGATAATTACCTCCGTTACCTTGGTGGGCATGCGTTTCGCGGTACGCACGTAAAAAGGGACACCATGCCATCGCCAATTGTCCACATAAAACTTGACGGCAGCATAGGTTTCCGTAGTAGAATTCGGGTCCACCCCTTCCTCCTCGCGATACCCCTTAACGGTCTCTCCATTGATTTCCGATGAAACATATTGCGCGCGGATGGTATTATTGAACAAGGTTTCCTCATCGCGCATCACCCGGAGCGACTTCAGGGCTTTTACCTTTTCATTTCGAATTTCTTCAGGTTCATCCCCTATTGGAGGTTCCATGACCACCAAAGAAACAATTTGCATGAGATGGTTCTGGAACATGTCCCGTAGCGCCCCGGATTTGTCATAATATCCGCCCCGCTTTTCCACACCGACACTTTCCGCATTCGTAATCTCCACGTGATGGATATAGTTTCGGTTCCAAAGCGGTTCAAAGATGCTATTTGAAAAACGGGTCACCAGTAGATTTTGGACGGTTTCTTTTCCCAAATAATGGTCAATTCTATAAATCTGGGGTTCTTTAAAGTACTGTTGCAGTCCCTTGTTTAAATTTTTGGCAGTCTCCAAACTGTAACCGAAGGGTTTCTCCACAATTAGTCTTTTCCAACCCAATTCCTGATCATTCAGTTTGGATTCGGCCAGACTCTTCGCTATGGGTTCATACAAACTTGGTGGAGTTGATAAATAGAAAATGTAGTTATTATCAGTTCCCCGGGATTCATTCAAACTAGCGATACGATTGGAAAGTCCTGAATAGTCGGAGGTATAATCGCTTCCTAAATCCTCGTAAAAAAGCATATCGGTAAACCCTTTTACGTAGTTTTCTTTCAAATCTTCAATCTTCGCTTTAAGATAAGGACTATCATTTACTACGCGATTTCGAAATTCATCGTCAGTGAGATTACTTCTACTTGCTCCAAGAACCACAAAGTTTTTTGGAAGTTGTTTGGCCACATAGAGATTGAATAGGGCGGGAATCAACTTTCGCGCCGTCAAATCCCCAGAAGCTCCAAAAATTACCACGAGTTGATTGTCGGTTTTTTTCATACGGTCAAGCTGCCAATTGATGGATTAAAACGCTGCATTTCACCACAAGGTACATCTTGTTGTACAAATGCGGGGCATTAATTTTTGAGCATAACGAATATAACGTTTATTTTAGGTTCAGAATCTGAAGAAAGATTCACTTAGTGATGTCTCAAACTAAACAAATCGAATTAAAGGACTATGGCAAATACATATGATTTTGGTCTTGTGGGCCTTGGCGTGATGGGTCGTAATTTTATCCTAAACGTAGCCGACCAGGGTTTTACCGCCTTTGGAAATGATGTAAATGAAGACGCAGTAGCAACCCTTATTGAAGAAGGAGGGGACCCGAGCAAGGTAAACGCGGATGTTGAAGTATCCAATTTCGTGGCGGCCTTGAGCAAGCCCCGTAAAATCATGTTGTTGGTCCCCGCGGGAAAGGTGGTGGATGCCGTCATTGAATCTTTGCTGCCCCATTTGGAAGAAGGCGATATTATCATTGATGGGGGAAATTCCTTTTTCACGGACACTGACCGCCGAGAGGCCTATTTGAAGGAAAAGCATATCAATTTCTTTGGTGCCGGAGTTTCCGGTGGTGCCAAGGGAGCTCGAAAAGGACCTAGCATAATGCCCGGAGGCTCCCGGGAAGCTTATCAATATGTAAAACCCATTTTTGAAGCGGTCGCTGCGAAGTATGACGGTGAACCTTGCGTGGCCTATCTAGGTCCAAAGTCCGCGGGCAATTATGTGAAAATGGTACACAATGGCATCGAATATGGGTTAATGCAATTGACTTCCGAGATTTACGACCTCCTGAAAAAAGCTGGGGGCCTCACCAATCAGGAACAACACGAATGTTTTGCAAAATGGAATTCGGGACGTTTGCAATCGTTCCTCGTTGAAATCACTTCTGAAATCCTGGCCCAAAAAGACGATTTATCCGATGGCGATTTAGTGGACATGATATTGGACAAAGCCAAACAAAAAGGAACGGGAAAATGGACCTCCCAGAATGCAATGGATTTGGGTATTCCCGTACCCACTATTGATATTGCGGTAAGTATGCGTGAAATTTCCGCTTTGAAAAGTGAACGCATCAAAGCTGATGAAATATATGATAGGCCCAATCCAGAATCTGTGGTCAAGGATACCTTGGCCAACAAAGCGGAACAAGCGCTCTATTTCGCTTTTATAATGGCCTATGCCCAGGGAATGCATCAATTGGCGGATGCCAGCAAGGAATATGGGTATGCGCTAAATCTTGGGGAAATAGCGAAAATATGGCGAGCAGGTTGTATCAATCGGGCCGCTTTGTTGACGGATATCCCAAATGCATTTAAAGCACCACCGGACTTGGCCAACCTATTGCTATCCCCTTCCTTTTCAGAAAAGATAAAAGAAACCGTAGCTGCCACAAGGGAATTGGTGGCCTATGGAGCGACCAACGGTATTCCCCTACCCGGCCTTTCCAATGCCCTGACCTATTTTGACGCATATACAAGCAGTAGGCTGCCGCTCAACTTAATACAGGCGCAACGGGATTATTTTGGGTCCCATACCTATGAAAGGATTGATCGGGAAGGTATTTTTCATACAGCGTGGGAGGAAGATTAAATAATTGGGTCTATAAAATAAATCCGGACAATTCTTGCCGTTTTCTTCTGGGTGAAAAAGGTCAAAACATCATTGGTTGCATCGGTATAAATCCGAGTACTGCCTCTCCAAATACATTGGATAATACACTTAAATCGGTAAAACGTATCGCTCGGTTCAACGGTTTTGATGGATGGATTATGTTCAATGTATATCCACAGCGAGCGACAAACCCGAGCCAGCTTCACCATGTCCCTCAGGAAAAATTGATAGGTGAGAACCTTCAAATCTTCCAGAATGCCATAGAACAGTTCGGTATTCAAAATATATGGTTGGCCTACGGAAATCTCATTGAAATAAGGAAATACCTGCCCAGCTGCCTGCATCAGCTCTTGCACAGTATCGGTCACCTTGATATTAACTGGAAAATAAGTGGTCTTCCTACGCAAAAAGGACATCCCAGACATCCGCTTTATACTTCCGCAAAAAGCCCACTGGTCAGTTTTGATTTGGAGACTTGTTTACAACAGGTACCTTAAAACCGGAGCCCATTTTTCTATTTACTCAAATACATTTTACGGCGCGAGTACAGATTATAAAAATCATCGTCCTTGAGACCGTCGATGAACAAAATACTTTCACCAGTGCTTTTCATCTCGGGCCCTAAATTCTTGTTTACGTTGGGGAACTTATTGAAGGAAAACACAGGTTGTTTTATGGCATATCCTTCCAAATAAGGCTCAAATTTAAAATCCTTGATTTTTTTCTCTCCTAACATCACCTTTGTGGCAAAATTGACATAAGGTTCTCCGTAAGCTTTAGCGATAAAAGGTACTGTCCGTGATGCCCTTGGATTGGCCTCAATGATATAGACCATGTCATCTTTAATGGCAAATTGAATATTTATCAATCCCACGGTGTTCAGGGCCAAAGCTATTTTTTGAGTGTGGTCCTTAATCTGTTGCATCACAAATTCTCCCAGATTAAATGGGGGCAGTGTCGCATTGGAATCCCCCGAATGTATCCCGCAGGGTTCAATATGTTCCATAATGCCAATTATTTTTACCTCGTCCCCATCGCATATCGCATCGGCCTCTGCTTCTATGGCCCCGTCCAAATAGTGGTCTAATAAGAGTTTGTTATTTGGGATTTTTCGCAAAAGATCTACCACATGGGCCTCGAGTTCCTCTTTATTGATGACAATTTTCATCCCTTGTCCCCCGAGGACATAAGAGGGTCTTACCAAAAGTGGGAAATTCAATTCCTCAGCCAATTGAAGCGCCTCGTCCGCTGTTTCCGCTACTCCAAACTTGGGATAAGGGATTCCGTTCTCCTTGAGTAGGGTGGAAAAATTACCCCGGTCTTCCGCCAAATCCAAGGATTCAAAACTGGTCCCAATAATGTTTATATCATACTTATCCAGCTTTTCGGCCAGTTTCAGGGCGGTCTGCCCCCCTAATTGAACAATTACACCTTCGGGTTTCTCATGAAGGATAATATCATAAATGTGCTCCCAAAAGACGGGTTCAAAATAAAGTTTGTCGGCAGTGTCAAAGTCGGTGGATACCGTTTCCGGGTTACAATTGATCATAATGGTCTCGTAACCACATTCGGAAGCGGCCAAAACCCCATGTACACAGCAATAGTCAAACTCGATACCTTGACCAATTCGGTTGGGACCTGAGCCCAAGACCACAATTTTCTTTCTGTTCGTTACCTCACTATCATTGGCCACATAACGAGTTCCATCCGGTTTCTCGATCTCTTCCTCAAAGGTGGAATAATAGTAGGGAGTGACCGCTTTGAACTCTGCAGCACAGGTATCGACCAATTTATAGACCCTATTGATTCCCAAATGCGTACGCTTTTTATGTACCTCACTTTCGTAGCAATCCAACATGTGGGCGATTTGACGGTCTGCAAATCCCTTCTGTTTGGCTTCCAATAGCAACGATTTGGGCAGACTTTCAACCGTATATTTTGAAATTTCCTTTTCCAGATAATGAAGCTCTTCATATTGCTTCAAGAACCACATATCAATTTTGGTGATTTCATGGATTGTTTTTAAGGGAATACCAAGTTGAATAGCATCGTAGAGCACAAAAACACGGTCCCAACTGGGCACCTTCAGCTTTTGGATTATGGTATCATAATCTTTGTAGCCTTTTCCATCCGCTCCCAAACCGTTCCTTTTGATTTCCAAGGACTGGGTCGCTTTGTGCAAGGCTTCTTGAAAGGATCGCCCAATGCCCATGACCTCACCCACTGATTTCATTTGGAGCCCCAAAGTGCGGTCGGAACCTTCAAACTTATCGAAGTTCCACCTGGGGATTTTTACGATAACATAGTCCAAAGTGGGTTCAAACAAGGCAGAGGTAGACTGGGTTATCTGATTTTGTAGTTCATCCAGGCTATATCCAATGGCCAGCTTGGCCGCTACCTTCGCTATGGGATATCCCGTAGCTTTTGAAGCCAATGCGGAAGAACGAGATACCCTGGGGTTGATCTCTATTGCGATTATATCTTCCTTTTCATCTGGACTTACCGCGAACTGCACATTACATCCTCCGGCAAAATCCCCGATACTCCGCATCATGTGGATGGCCATATCCCGCATGCGCTGAAACGTTCTATCTGACAAGGTCATGGCAGGGGCAACAGTAATGGAATCCCCAGTATGAATACCCATGGGATCCATATTTTCAATGGTACAGATGATGACAACGTTATCGTTTTTGTCACGCAGCAACTCCAACTCGTATTCTTTCCAGCCCATGAGGGCCTTATCTATCATCACTTCGTGTATAGGCGATACCTCAAGGGCATGGCTTAATTGGTTATCAAATTTTTCCGGATCGTGCACAATGGAAGCCCCCGCTCCACCCAAGGTAAAAGAAGCCCTGATGACCAATGGAAAGCCAAACTCCTGCGCAATTTCTTTTCCTTTCAAAAAGGAGGTCGCCGAAGCCTGAGGGGGCATACCGATACCAATTTTAAGCATCAGTTCCCTAAATTTTTCACGGTCTTCCGTAATATTTATGGCGTCAATATCAACCCCGATGATCTCTACGTTGAAATCTTCCCAAATTCCTTTTTCATCAGCTTCAATACAAAGATTTAATGCAGTTTGGCCACCCATAGTGGGCAAAACAGCGTCAATATTGGAATGCTTTTTTAAAATCTCAATAATTGACCTGGTGTTCAAAGGTTTTAAGTACACATGATCGGCCATGGAAGGGTCGGTCATTATCGTGGCCGGATTACTGTTTATTAAGATGGTTTCTATTCCATCTTCGCGAAGGGACCGTAGTGCCTGACTCCCTGAATAATCAAACTCGCAGGCCTGGCCAATGATGATGGGACCAGAACCGATAATCAAAATGGACTTGAGATCTTTTCTTTTGGGCATTCTTCGTATTTAATTACAATTCAAACATTAAAATTAGGTCAAAAAAAAGGTGCTAAACTTGAGAAGTAGCACCTTTAATTAAAAGTTATCGACAACACCTTATTTCTTGTGTCTAGGTTCTGATGAAACGGAAATCTTTTTTCTTCCCTTAGCCCTTCTGCGAGCCAGAACTTTTCGGCCATTGGCAGTCGCCATGCGCTCCCTAAACCCATGCTTGTTTCTTCTCTTCCTTTTTGACGGCTGATATGTCCTTTTCATTTCCGAATTATTTTAAAGATTTTGAACTAAGAAAAGCTTTTCAAAATTCTGGGCGCAAATATACAAAGAGTTTTTGCTTCGACAAATGGTTTGTAAAAAATGTTTATGTTAGTTTTGTCCCATTAACAAACACCTCATGAATCCCAAGATTTTTTTTCGCTTTTTAGGTTTGGGTCTTCTGTTTTTTGCCATACCGGCAACGGCATGGTCACAACAAGAACTGGCATACCAGCTCAAGAAAGATGACTTTTTTAAAATAGAGCAAAAGGCCCAACAACGTATCGTTCAAGAATTGGAGGGCAGTATGCATGAGCTGACCAATGATTTGGAAGCCATTTTTACCTTTAAGGTCATTCAGAAAAACGAATCCAACTTTATCATCCAAATGGCTTTCGAGGACTTTGGTATGAAAACAACCTCCAACTTGCAGGGAGTACTTATCGATGTAAAAGCGTCCCAACCTGTGGAAGGGGATATGGTTTCTGAAATATTTGCGGGCCTTGTAGGATACCAGCTGCAAATGACCCTGGGAAAAAGCGGAAAGATTGAAGAGGTAAAAGGAGGAAACGAGTTGGTGGAGAACATGATTTCGAAAGCAAGTATTACGGATGACTTCACAAAAAATTTGATGCGCAAATCCCTGGAAAAGGAATTCAGTTCCGCAGGTCTGGCCAAAAGCTTTGAACAGATGACCTATTTTTATCCCGAGACTCCGGTTTCTGTGGGAGATGTCTGGAAAAATGAATTCACTGGGAAACTAAAAGCTAAAAACAACTGGAAATTGGAAGCATTGGATTCCACGGAAGGGAAAATCCAAGGGAATTCCAATATCATAGTGGATACCAATGAGAACGGAACAGTAATGTCTTTAACAGGAACCCAGCAAACCGCGATCATTACCAACGCCGAAAATGGGTTTATCAAAACAATAGCCAGTGAGAGTTTTGCCGAAGGTGTTTCTAAAATGCCCCAAATGGGAAATGTAGATATCCCTACCTCCATAAAGTCGACCATCTCATACAAATTAATACAATAGCTCCATGTTCAATAAGAATATAAAACTGATACTGGCTTTTCTTATAATTGCCTATGCAGTATACCAATTTGTTGAAGGATATGTCGGAAACGGCATTGCCCTGATTTTTCTATCGTTGATTTTTGTTTTTCTCTATTTCAGAAATGAAATCATCCTTTTGGCTTTTCTCAGGATGCGGAAACAAGATATGGAGGGCACCCAAAAATGGTTATCCAAAATCAAAAACCCAGAGGCTTCTCTAATAAAAAAGCAACAGGGATATTACAATTATTTGCATGGAATCATTTTCTCCCAAAAAAACCTGACCCAAGCAGAAAAGTATTTCAAAAAGGCCCTTAAATTGGGATTGACCATGGATTATGATGTCGCCATGGCCAAACTGAGCCTTGCCGGAATTGCTATGCAGAAACGCAGAAAGCGTGAGGCGACCACATTATTGCAAGAAGCTAAAAAACTGGACAAAAACAACATGTTGACGGACCAAATTAAAATGATGCAACAGCAAATGAAAAAAATATAACCTCGTTGTACCGATACGTTCTTGTAAAAAACATGTTTTAATCCAATTTTAGCGTTCAAAGCCCCGCACATCATTGAACCTGAAGATTCCCAAAATTTCCTTAAGGATAGTTAAATAATCCCGCCCAATCGATTTTTAGAGTAACCTTGTGGTTGTACATCAAGATACATCGACAAATCAATCTGAAATGAAACAGCTTTTTATTCCGATCAGTGTCTTTTTATTCGTGTTGGGTGGACATACTCTTTTTGGACAAACGCAAAGCGATTCGCTGGCCATCCAACAGGTAGCTTTAGATTATATTGAATCCCAGCATAATGTAAATCCAGCGCAGTTTGCGCGGTCGGCACACCCAAGAATGGTCAAAAGGACCTTCTGGACCGACAAGAAAACGGGAAAAGAGTATTTGAGGGAAACCTTTACGGACGCCATGGTCCTCCTCGCGGAAACCTATAACCAAAAGGGAGATCAATTTCCTGAAAATCCGAAAAAAGAAGTGATTATCTTGGATATTTTTGATAAAACCGCTTCCGTAAAACTAGTTGCGGACGATTGGATAGATTACATGCATATCGTAAAGTTAAACGGAACTTGGCAATTGGTAAATGTACTGTGGCAGTTCAATGATTCTAAAGACCATTAAGAAAGTTTGGGGAGAAGGCGACATAAATCCAAACGATTTATTTCTAAAACCACCCCTAAAGCATCACTTGCCTGCGTCCATCTCACGGTAATATCCCTTGTTGGGAATCTCGACCACATATTTTTTTCCAGAAGCATTATTTAAATGGGGCTCTCGCAACCACGGATTGTGCCGCTTCAAAATCTTGTAGTTGATCTCGTAGAGGTTGGCAAAATCGGCCCAACTGGTCACTGCGGTATCCACTTCCACCTTAAATGAAGGAACTGCTTTGTACAAATCTTCTTTTTCAACTTCAAAACCATATTTATCCGGGTTGGAAAGAATCTCTTTGAGCGCCAAAATCCGAAAAACATAACGTCCCGTTTCCTGGCCCAGTAACAAATCGTAGTAGTCGTCAACTTTTTGGATTTTCATATATTTTTGAATGCCCGCTGGTCCTGCATTATAAGATGCCGCGGCTAGGGTCCATGTACCAAACCGTTTTTTCCATTTATAGATATATTCACAAGCAGCTTGCGTTGATTTCTCAATATGATAGCGTTCGTCCACATTTGAATTCACCTCCAAGCCATATTCTTTTCCGGTGGCTTTCATAAAATGCCACATTCCGGCCGCGCCTTTGGGAGAAGCTACATCGATAAGTGCACTTTCAGCAACTGCCAAATACTTAAAGTCATCAGGGATACCATTTTTTTCCAAAATGGGCTCTATTACCGGAAAATACTTGTTGGCACGCTTCATCAATAGTAGCGCATTGGATTGCCAGTAGGTGTTCACCAAAAATTCCCGGTCCACCCGCTCCAAAACTTCAGGGTCTTTTAAGGGTACGTCCTCTCCCGCAAAATTTAAATCCTCAGGAATCTCTATCGCACTGATTTGATAACCATCCGTCACATTCTTCTCTGGGGCTTTAACTTTTTCTGGTGCTGCTTTCTCCTGGGGAGAAGATTGGACCGCAAATATCAAGCTGCCCACCACTACCATTAAACCAATAGCTGCCAATGTATTTTTTACGTATTTCATATACACCAATTAATTGAATAAAGATACTATATAGAACTGCCTTCTTCTAAAATAATTGCAGGAAGATGCTCATTAAACCACTTGGCACGATGGATGATCATAGCGTGCCTTCCCTTCTTGACCTCAACGTAATTTTGGATATTGGCCACCGGAAAAACCGCATCCAGTTCTCCTTGAATATGAGTGAGGTTCGGCAAAGGGGTTTCTTGGGACCAATTGACAATTTGGTCTATGGCCCAATCAATGTATTGTTTGTTGCGGATAGAAAGATATTTTTCATACAGCTCCAAACGTTTGGTGACGGTTTCACCAAAGGCGTACTTGGCCAAAAGTTCCACATTGTTGACCAAACCTGTAGGAAGCAATTTGTGGATTTTGGTATACTTCGCAAAAACCATTCGCTTGGGAAGTTCTTTTTTGCTCTTAACGGCGGAAACCACAATTATTTTTCGCGTATTGATGTGTTTGGCCATTTCTTGCACCAACATACCTCCAAAGGAAACCCCCAGCAATACCGGATTTTTGTGATGTACTTGTGTTACCATTTTTTTGGCGTATGCACTTAAAGTCATTCCTTGGGATGGAAGAAACCAGTCCAGTTTATGGACAATGAACAAGTCTTCGGGCAAACGGATACCATCAAAAATAGACGAATTGGCGGCCATTCCCGGCATTAGGAAAACATGGATATTAAGGTCGGGCATTTATCACCCAATATCGATTTGGCTAGGAATTTAAGGATTTTTTGACTAATTTTGTATCCCTTTATGATAGCCCCACATGTATAACATCTTGCTAAATCTTTAATTTTACTTACCTCTGCGTAAGTCATTTACATAAAGCCAATTTAAAATAGTACTATATGACAGAAATTGAAGTTAAGGACAACGGTTTCCTTCGTCAATTCGAAACAAAAGTGGACGGGCACTTAGCTAAAATTGAATATTCTTCCCAGGAGCGGAAAGTTTTCCTGACAAAATTGGTAATTCCAGAGGAAATTACCCAAGAAGGTTTTAAAGAGGCCTTTATCAAAGAAGTTCTCCATCAAATTCAAGAAAGAAATCTAAGGGTTGTACCTACCAGTCCCCATATTGCAGGATTTTTGAGAAAGAACCGACAGTATAAGGAAATGCTTCCTGTAGGGATACGAATCTAAAAACGAATTAAAATTGAACAAAACCTCTCCCTTCGAGAGGTTTTTTTATGCCATGACCTGTTCGGCGACAAACTCAAATCGAACTAGACCGTCTTCATCAATTCGCGTAAGCTCCACGGGTTCCAGGGTATTTACCAAATCAGGGTTCCAAGGTGCTTTCACCTTAACGTAGTTTTCAGTGAATCCATGAATGTATCCTGATTTGTTTTCTCCTTCGAACAAAACGGTTCTATGCGTCCCCAATTGACTTTCATAAAATGCCCGACGCTTTTTGGCGGAAAGTCCCCGCAGCATTTTGCTACGCTTGGCACGAACGTTTTTGGGCACGACCCCATCCATAGTGACAGCCTTCGTATTGTCACGCTCTGAATATGTAAAGACATGTAAATAGGAAATGTCAAGTTCGTTGAGGAAATTATACGTTTCCAAAAAATGGGCGTCCGTTTCACCCGGAAAGCCGACAATTACATCTACGCCGATACACGCATGGGGCATCACTTGGCGAATTTGCAAAACACGCTCCGCATACAAATTGGTCAAATACCGACGACGCATTTTTCTCAAAATGGCATCGCTTCCACTTTGTAGGGGAATGTGAAAATGAGGCACAAAGCACTTGCTTCGCGCAACAAAATCAATGATTTCATTCTTCAGAAGGTTGGGTTCAATCGAGGAAATACGGAGTCGATGTATTCCCTGTACCGTATCTAATGCCCGTACCAAATCCAGAAAAGTGTGCTGGTGCCTTTTGTTTCCAAATTCCCCTTTACCGTAATCTCCTATGTTCACCCCGGTTAGCACAATTTCTTTAATTCCCCTTGAAGCAATTTCCGAGGCATTTCTCAATACATTATCCAAGGTATCACTGCGTGAAATACCGCGGGCCAGAGGTATGGTGCAATACGAACATTTATAATCACAGCCATCCTGGACTTTTAAAAAAGCGCGGGTCCGGTCACCTATGGCATAACTACCCACATAAAAGTTGGCTTCGTCAATCTCGCAGGAATGTATTTGGGCCTCTGCCCTGTTCCGTTCCGTTTGTTGCAACAAATCGTTCAGATAATCTGTGATCTTAAATTTTTCAGTAGCGCCCAGTACAAGGTCGACACCATCCACACGGGCCAGTTCTTCCGGTTTTAACTGCGCATAACAGCCAACAGCGATTACAAAAGCTTCGGGATTGCCTTTCTGGGACTGTTTTACTATTGTTTTGAAACGCTTGTCCGCATTTTCGGTCACGGAGCAAGTATTGATTACATAAATGTCGGCCGCTTGGGAAAAATCCACACGATCAAAGCCCTCGCTTTCAAAGCTGCGTGCGATAGTGGAGGTCTCAGAGAAATTGAGCTTGCATCCTAGGGTATAAAAAGCAACTTTTTTGGACATACGCCGTTATAAATAGGGCAGCAAAGGTAATAAATAGCTACAAAAAGAAGTCCACTTCAAGAATGACTGGCTGGCATTATTCCTTACGCCATTTCTTGGTCAATTCAAAAACATGATCCAAAACGGCTTCTTCAATCTTATCAAATTCCATATCTCGCCGCTTCATCATGGCAGCGGCCGTTTCGTAAGCCTTCTTAGTTCGGTACGTGGAAAATCCTGAAGCCCCGCCCCAGCTGAAACTCGGAATAAAATTCCGGGGAAAACCACTTCCAAAGATATTGGCGCTTACGCCGACCACAGTACCTGTATTGAACATGGTGTTGATACCACATTTGCTATGATCTCCCATAATCAAACCGCAAAACTGCAGTCCCGTCTGTGCAAATCCCTCGGTTTTATAATCCCATAGTCGAACAGGGGCGTAGTTGTTTTTCAGATTTGAGGTGTTGGTATCCGCTCCCAAATTACACCATTCTCCCAAGACAGAATTTCCCAAAAAACCCTCATGTCCTTTGTTGGAATGGGCAAAAAGAACCGAGTTGCTTACCTCGCCCCCAACTTTGCAATAAGGCCCAAAGGTTGAGGGACCGTAAAGCTTAGCCCCCATTTTAATGACAGCATTATCACAGAGGGCCAATCCACCACGGATGGTACAACCTTCCATAATTTGGGCACCTTTCCCAATGTATATGGGTCCTGTTGAAGCGTTCAAAATGCTAAATTCCACTTGGGCACCTTCTTCCAAAAAAATATTTTCAGAATTCAGCACTTGGTTGGTTGTGGAAAGGGGCTGACTTTGGCGGCCTTGGGTCAGCATGTTGAAATCTGACTGAAGTGCCTCCGCATTTTTAGAAAAAATATCCCAAACATTTTCAATTTTTAAAGGGACATGTTCCAAAACGATTCGTTTGCATTTCGACAAGTCGTATTTCTCAACAGGAGTTTCGGTAAAAAAGGCGACCAATACGTCCCCATCAAATAGCGCCTCGTCCTCTTTGAGCGCCTTAATTTTCTGGACCAACTTATTATCCGGAAGATAATTAGCGGAAATTACGATATTCTGTGATGCTGTTTTTAAAGGAAACTTTTGGGATAAATGGGTTTTTGTTTGGGTACTTACCGAGGTCATCAACCATTTTTCCCATTTTTCCTTGATGGTAAGTATGCCCATTCTAATTTCCGCGACAGGTCTGGTAAAGGTGAAAGGAAGGAAGGAATCCCAAAGGCTTCCATCAGAAAGGATATAGTTCATGGTCTTGGTTTCATCATGGTAAAAATAAAAAATGCCACTGAGAGTTTCAGTGGCATGCAAAGTCGTATCAAAGGGAAATCAAGTTCAGTCTTCTTTCTCCTCTTTACTGAACTTTTTATACTTGTTTTTAAATTTATCGATCCTACCGGCAGTATCCACCAATTTGGTCTTGCCCGTGTAATACGGATGGGATGTCCTGGAAATTTCCAACTTCACCAAAGGATATTCAACACCATCCACTGTTATGGTCTCTTTAGCCTCTGCTGTTGACTTGGTGATAAAAACATCTTCATTAGACATGTCCTTAAATGCCACCAGTCTGTAATTGGAAGGATGAATATCTTTTCTCATGGTCTTAATCTCAAAAAATTTTCAGCGTGCAAATTTAATCATTTCTTTTACACGGACAACCTAAAAGTCGTAAAAAAGAAAAATCTATCTTGCCTTTGTAACAAAATTTTCTTTTGCTTCACTAACCAATGAAAACAACGCTAAAAATTTATTGAAATGGACGAAAATCAACCTAAACCTGGCAAATTTGCTTTAAGATTCGGTCTTATTTTAGGTGCCATATCCATGGTATTCAATATCATGCTGATGTCCCAAGGGCTTCATTATGAGCAAACCCTACCCATCCAAATCATCGGTATCGTTATCCTTACAACCGTGGTGATAATCGGAATACAGCAGTTCAAAAAAGCAAATGGAGGTTTCTTGGCGTTAGGGGACGCCCTTAAATTGGGGACCGGAATTGCCGTAGTGGCCGCCGTAATCGGACTGCTTTACTTTTTTATTCTTTCTAATTTTATCGAACCTGGATTTATGGACAAAGTCTACGAAATTGGTAAAGAAAAAGCACTAGTGGACAACCCTGAACTTACTGAAGAACAAATAGACCAAGGTATCGCCATGCAGAAAAAATTTGCTTGGATCGCCTATCCCGTCATACTGATAATTCAGGCCGTAATTGGATTGGTGGCAGGGCTTGTAGGGGGATTGATCTTCAAAAAAGCAAAGCCTGACTACTAACGAAAAAGTACTACTTTTGAGGAGAATTCCAGAAATACGCAATGCAAATTTCCGTTGTTATTCCTTTACTTAACGAAAAGGATTCACTAACAGAATTACACGATTGGATTGTACAGGTAATGCAATCCAATCATTTTTTATATGAAATTCTCTTTATCGATGATGGAAGTACAGATGGCTCTTGGGAAATAATAGAGATTTTATCCCAAAAAAACCCTCTTGTAAAGGGCCTTCGTTTTTTAAAGAACTTTGGGAAATCCCAGGCACTTCACGCCGGGTTCAAGGCTGCTAAAGGCGATGTGGTCATCACCATGGACGCCGACCTTCAGGACAATCCCGAGGAAATTCCCCACCTGTTCCATATGGTTCAAGAAGAAGGATATCAGGTCGTTTCAGGCTGGAAGAAAAAGCGCTATGATTCGGTAATCACGAAAAACATTCCTTCCAAACTCTTTAATTGGGCCGCAAGAAAAACATCGGGACTCAAACTGCATGATTTCAATTGCGGACTTAAGGCACTCCACAGTGATGTGGTAAAAACCATTGAGGTGTCAGGAGAAATGCATCGTTACATTCCGGTTTTGGCCAAAAATGCAGGTTTTCCCAGAATAACTGAAAAGGTGGTGCAGCACCAAGCCCGAAAATACGGAAATACCAAATTTGGTGCTGAACGGTTTATCAATGGATTTTTGGACTTGATCACCATTTGGTTTGTTTCAAAATTTGGACGCCAACCCATGCATTTGTTCGGTGCTCTGGGGGTTCTGATGTTTATAGTAGGTTTTGGATTTTCCATTTACTTAGGCGTGGATAAGCTTTTTGTGAATCCCAAAGGACGGTTGATAACCGCACGCCCTCAATTTTACATCGCCTTGACCGCCATGCTTATCGGCACCCAGTTTTTTTTAGCTGGTTTTTTGGGCGAAATTTTGGTACGTTCCCGCAAAAACGATACACGATACACCATCGCGGATAAAATTAACCTGAAGGAAACTTCTTAAGCAATTAACTTTGTAATTTTACGGGAAACAACCACGCGTTTATATGGATGCAATCAAAGCTACCGCAGAATCCTGGCTTACCGATTTCTTTGACGAAGCCACAAAGGCCGAAGTCCAGAATCTTATCGATACAAATACGGAAGAACTCAAGGAACGTTTTTACAAGAATTTGGAGTTTGGTACGGGTGGCATGCGCGGGGTTATGGGGGTTGGCACCAATCGTATCAACAAATATACCTTAGGTAAGAATACACAAGGTCTGAGTAACTATCTAAAGAAAGCCTATCCCAATGGGCAGGTCAGAGTGGTCATTGCCTATGATTGTCGCCATAACTCGGATACCTTGTCCAGAACGGTTGCAGAGATTTTTTCGGCCAACGGAATTCAGGTCTTTTTGTTTTCTGAGTTGCGAACCACCCCAGAACTTTCTTTTGCAGTAAGGCATTTGGATTGTCATGCGGGCATCGTTCTGACCGCATCCCACAATCCTCCGGAGTACAACGGATACAAAGTATATTGGAGCGATGGCGGACAGATTGTTCCGCCCCAAGACGCAGAGATCATAGCAGAAATCAACTCGATTTCCTTCGAGGATATCCAATTTAACGCGAAACAGGAATTAATTCAACCCATCAATACCGAAGTAGATGAAGCCTTTTTTGAGGCTGCTGTTTCCAATGGGAATTTTAATGCAGCTGGAAAAGAGGATTTTAAAATTGTTTTTACCTCACTTCATGGAACTTCCATCACGGCCATCCCAGAGGTTTTAAAACGGGCGGGTTATAAAAATGTTACCATCATTGAAGAACAAGCCCGACCCGATGGCTCCTTCCCCACTGTAAAATCCCCCAATCCTGAAGAACCAGAGGCCTTGGCCCTAGCCATCGCAAAGGCAGAAGAAATAGGTGCCGATATGGTTGTGGGAACCGATCCCGATAGTGACCGACTCGGTATTGCCGTCAGGAATTTAGAGGGGAACATAGAACTGCTCAATGGAAACCAAACGATGGTAATGATGACCCGTTTCCTTTTGGATAAGCACAAATCAAAAGGATTTCGAGGAAACGAGTTTATCGCCACCACTATCGTATCCACACCCATGATGGAACAAATGGCAAAAGCCTATGGGGTAGAATTCAAGACCGCCCTGACCGGTTTTAAATGGATCGGCAAAATGATCAAGGATTTTCCAGACTCTAAATTCATCGGTGGTGGTGAAGAAAGTTTTGGCTACATGGTGGGTGATTTTGTACGTGATAAAGATGCCGTTACCTCAACGCTGTTGGCTTGCGAAATCGCGGCAGATGCCAAAGCAAAGGGAAGCTCTTTTTACCAAGAGCTTATGGACTGTTACGTTAAATATGGTTTTTACAAAGAGCATCTTGTATCCATTACCAAAAAGGGGATCAGTGGTGCAGAAGAAATCAAGCAAATGCTCAAAGAGTTCAAAGAAAATCCAGTGGAATCCGTACAAGGCTCCAAGGTAGTATGGGTAGAGGATTATAACACGGCTACCGCCAAAAATGTACAAACAGGGGAAGAGAAGTCCATGGATTTACCCAAATCCAATGTGCTCATTTACGAAACTGAAGACGGGACCCGCATCGCGGCAAGGCCCAGCGGCACTGAGCCCAAAGTCAAGTTCTATATAAGCACGAATGCCAAGTTGAAAAATGTGGCAGATTTTAAATCCGTAAATTCGCAGTTGAACACCAAGATTGAAGGTATCAAGGCTGAACTGAATTTATAGCTGCATGAATTACTTTAAAAAGATTCTCCAGTTTGCCATTCCCTATCGCAAATATGGATTTCTCAATATTTTTTTCAATATCCTTTATGCACTTTTCAGTGCGTTGTCCTTTGCTGCATTGATGCCCATGCTCAATGTGCTCTTCGGAAAAAACAAAAAACTGGCTGAACCTCCTGTTTACGAGGACTTAGGGAAACTCAAAGATTATTTTACGGACTACATGAACTACCAGATCACCCAAAACTCGGGAGATGACCCCATGAGTGGTCTGGTCATTGCCGTTGCCTTGATACTTGTACTTTTCTTTCTTAAAAATCTGTTCAATTATCTGGCCATGTACTTTATCACTTTTCTTAGAAACGGGGCCTTGAAAGACATTCGCAATACCATGTACAAGAAGATCGTGGACCTTCCCATTTCTTATTTCTCGGAAAAACGCAAAGGGGATACTATCGCTCGAATTACTTCTGATGTCCTGGAAATTCAGCATTCATTTCTTTCCATTTTGGAATTGATCGTACGTGAACCTTTGACCATACTTTTTACCATTTTGGTCATGTTTTTGATCAGCGTAAAGCTTACCATTTTTGTTTTCATTTTCATCCCTCTTGCGGGAATGGTTATTTCAAGAATTGGCAAATCACTTAAGAGAAAATCAGATAAGGTCCAGAAAGAACAAGGCGAATTTTTGTCCATTGTCGAGGAAACCTTGGGGGGGCTGCGTGTAATCAAGGCATTTAATTCAGAATCCAAGTTCTATCAAACCTTCAAAAATTCGACCTATCGTTTTTTTAAATTTTCAAATTCCCTATTAAATCGCCAGAATTTAGCTTCTCCAACCGGAGAATTTCTCGGTATTCTTGTCATTGGAATTTTATTATGGTTTGGTGGAAGAATGGTCTTGATCGACCAAACCCTTGACCCCGCGGCCTTCATCACGTACATGGGATTGGCGTACAATATACTTACGCCGGCAAAAGCCATTAGCAAGGCTTCTTATGCCGTTAAAAAGGGAAACGCTGCCGCTGAGCGTGTCCTGGAGATTTTACAGTCCGAAAATCCTGTCAAAGACCCGGAAAATGGTTTTGGAAAAACCGACTTTACGGAAGAAATCCGATTCGACAAGGTCTCTTTTAAATATGAAGATGATTATGTGTTGGAGGACTTTGACCTGACCTTGAAAAAAGGACACACCGTGGCACTGGTCGGGCAATCCGGGAGTGGAAAAAGTACGGTGGCCAACCTGATTTCCCGTTTTTATGAGGTAAACCATGGCAAAATCACGATCGATGGAATGGATATCAAGGACATGACCAAAAAATCCCTTCGGAATTTAATGGGATTGGTGACGCAAGATTCCATTCTTTTTAACGATACGGTACGGAACAACATCGCCCTGGGAAAGGCAAATGCCAGCGAAGAGGAAATTCTTGCTGCTGCAAAAATAGCCAATGCCCACGAATTCATAACCCAACTTCCGGAGGGGTACGATACCAATATTGGTGATGGGGGCAATAAGTTGAGCGGGGGACAAAAACAACGACTTTCCATTGCCAGGGCCGTTTTAAAGAATCCACCCATCATGGTCCTTGACGAAGCTACCTCCGCCCTCGATACGGAAAGTGAGCGTTTGGTCCAGGACGCCTTGGAAAAAATGATGCAAAACCGCACGTCCCTGGTCATTGCGCATCGCCTTTCCACCATACAAAATGCCGATGCCATTGTGGTCATGAAAAAAGGAAGGATAGTGGAGCAAGGTACCCACGACCAGTTGATGAAATCCCAAAAAAGCTATAAAAAACTGGTTGAAATGCAATCCTTTACCGTTTGATTAAACCTTTAAGAAAAATAAACGTCAAAGCACAAAATGGCATAAGCAATTGATTGCTGAAGAAGACTTGGTACATCAGCTTAAACAACCGGATACCCGGGAGAAAGCCTTTGCGGTATTGGTAAATACCCATAAGGAAAGACTCTATTGGCATATTCGAAGAATTGTAATGGACCATGACGATGCCGATGATGTACTACAGAACACGTTCATCAAGGTGTATCGGAACATTGAAGGCTTTAAAGGGGACAGTAAACTGTATTCGTGGATGTACAGAATTGCTACCAACGAATCGATTACCTTTATAAAACAGCGTTCAAAAAAAATGGGCGTCAGCGATGAAGAATTAAAGAACAGGATGATAAAAAATCTGGAAGCAGATGTGTATTTCGAAGGGGACGAAATCCAGATCAAGTTGCAAAAAGCGTTGTCCACACTTCCGGATAAACAGAAATTGGTATTCAATATGAAATACTACCAAGAGATGAAGTACGAGGAAATTTCAGAAGTATTGGAAACGTCGGTGGGGGCCCTAAAAACGTCCTATCACTTGGCAGTAAAAAAAATAGAAGCGTATCTTAAAGAGGATTAAACCTTCGTCGGAATTAAGAGTCAAAACAGTGTGATGGGGAATAATAAAAAACAGAACTTTAAAACACCGGAAGGGTATTTCGAGAACTTTCACGAACGGCTGATGCAAAAAATAAATGCCGAGGAAGACACCAAAACCCTATCTTTTCTACCAAAATCTGATGGGTTCAAAGTCCCAAAATCATATTTTGAAGGGGTCCAGGAACGTGTAGCGGCCCAATTACAAGAAAGGAAAACCAAGGTCATTCCCCTTCACCCGTACCGAAAGTACAAGTATGCCATAGCGTCGGTAGCAGCGATTTTTCTCCTATTTCTGGGACTTAATCTCCGGACTGAAGCTCCTGTTGCCTTTGAGGATTTAGCGAGTGCCGAAATTGACGCTTACTTGGAACAAACAGAACTAAATTTGAGCAGTTATGAACTTGCGGAAATAGTGTCTCTAGAGGGAACAGAATTGAACGATGTTATGGATATCCCCTTGGAATCTGAAAATATCTTGGAATATTTGGACGAAAACATTGAAGATATTGAAGAACTTAACCTGAACTTTGAGGACTATGAATAAAAAGATTCTTTTGGCAACACTTATCGTTTTCCAGGCGTTGGGCCTATATGCCCAAGGTCCGGTTCGGGACCGTATCAAGACCTTAAAAGTGGCTTTCATTACGGAAAGGCTGAGTTTAAGTCAAAAAGAAGCCCAGTCTTTTTGGCCCATTTACAACAAACATGAAGGAAAAATGGAGGCTATCCGAAGAAAAGAACGTTTGGAGCTTAAGTCCAAAATACCGCTGGTTCAGGATTTAACAAACCAAGAGTCTTCTTCACTGTTGACCCAATATCTGAGCATTCAGAACGAAAAAAATAAGGCAGAACAAGCGTTCATCAACAACCTGGAGGGGGTGATTTCCCCAAAAAAGATTTTACTCTTGTTAAAAGCGGAAGAAGATTTCAAAAAAAGGTTATTGCAGCAGTACCGCAAGCGGCAGGGGGGCGGTTAAGTACTTAAGGGCTTTCCCCTTCTTTGCACGAAATACCCACGTTAAGGAAAAACCGAACATTAACGGTAGTTTGTAAAATCCAAGTTCTGAGGGGTACTGGCCCTGTTCCAGGCTTTTTGTAAGCTGCAACCCCAAATCGACCCTGGCATAATTCCCCTTACATCATGCAACACCCTCGCCAAAACACATAACTGCCCCGATCTTTTTTACCTGCCCTTCGACCAACTTCTAAAAAATCGGTTGAACTACATTTTTATCCATTAAACCATTCTCAAAATATAGGGTCATAGATACAGAAACCCTTAAAAATCTATATCATGAATAGCTTAAAAACAATACTGGTGATTTTTTTGATTTTGGGAACCATGGTCGCCTGTGGTGCACAAACCCGTGTGGTGCGCGTTTATCCCAAACAAGGAACTGTGGTAACCACCATAAACGGTCCAAAAGTGGTAGTGCACGATCGAACCAACTATTATGTCGCCGATGGCGTTTGGTACCGCGCACGTGGAAGAAAATATGTAGTGTGCGCCGCCCCGGTCGGCGTTCGGTTGCAGGTACTGCCCAAAGGATACCGAGTAGTGCATGTAAATGGCAGAAGATTGTATAAATACCGGGGAGTGTGGTATAAAAAAACAGGACGGAACTTCGTTGTGGTAACCGTTTAGTTAGTTTGGTTAGTTGAGAAAAGAGCGGCCCTAGGGCCGCTCTTTTTATTTGAATTTTAGCTGGGAGATACGATTCCGTCCTGCTGCAAAAGCAACGGAATCGTTTAAAAAACGTAGTGTATAAAAACCTTCCTCACTGAGTCTTTCCCAGCTTTCCCCACCGTCATTGGAATGGTCAATTCCAGTGAGACCTATGGCGACCATGCCCTTTCCCGCACTCCCGGGAACAAATTGAACGCAACTTTTATAACCCGGGTCCATCCCTTCCGCGACCAAGGACCACGTTTGTCCACCGTCCTCCGTACGTATTTTGTTCGAGGTGTTCCGTTCAATTTGACTAAAATCCCCTCCTATTCCAAAACCAAGGGTTTCATCATAAAAATCAATGGAATATATACCGTGATAGGTCTCATTTATTTCGATAGGGGTTTCCACGATGTTCCAGGTGCGGCCCCTATCCGGAGAATACAGCATTTGCTCCTTGGAGGTCATGATCCAGGTTTTGTCCCCTTTTATTTCAATATTGGTATTGCTCGCGGCGTACGCCCCTACCGCTCCTTCCAACTTAGGTAGAAGTCCGCAGGACAACTTGGACCAGGTATGGCCCCCATCTCTGGTGATAAGTATGGCGGGGCACCCATTCTCTCCATCCCCCATGGCAATGCCCTCCTTGTCGTTCCAAAATTTTAGCGCATCATAAAATACCGTATCCCCCTCCTCGAGATACACCAAATCCATGCTCCCGTTATCACTGGTTTTGTAAAGTAGCGCGGGATTGCCCGCAGATAACATAAAAAAATCGGTCTTGGTATGTGCAACGGCCCTAAACTCCGGTTTTTCCCCAAGGAATCCTATGGTTGCTGTCCTGATTGTTCCTGTAGCAATATCCACCGTGCCATAAATACCTTCACTACCGGCAAATGCCAAGGTTCTGCCATCTAAAAACTCAATGGCACGAATACTGGTGGAATCTGAAAAAACAGTTTTTATCTCGACCTGGGTAAAAGGTACGGGCTCTGGTTTATTGGCGCATCCTGCTGCAATTAGAATCAGGGACCATAATAAATTTCGCATCTACGGATAGCTTTTTTCAAAAGTAGCTGGAAAATAAGGGAAAGCCTACCTTTGCATTCTTAATTTTATACTATGCGCTTGCACCGGAATTTGGTCTTTGCCGTTATTGATGCACTGCACCTTATTTTCAATGAAAACGAGTACGCCGACAAGGTGATTGAAAAAGTTTTGCGATATGATACGCGTTGGGGTGCCCGGGACCGCGGTTTTATTGCGGAAACCACCTATGATATCGTCCGGTGGAAAAGGCTCTATGAAGCCATAGCCGAAGTACCGCGACCGTATAGCAGGGCAAGCTTATTTCGTTTGTTTTCTGTGTGGTGCGTACTCAAGGGAATACCATTGCCCAGTTGGAAACAGCTGGAAGGAACTCCTGAAAGGCGCATCAAGGGTAGATTTGATGAGCTTTCCAAAATCAGGAAGTACCGGGAATCTTTTCCAGATTGGTTGGATACTTTAGGAGAAAAAGCCCTGGGCGCAGCATTGTGGACCAAAGAAAGTAAGGCTTTGAACCGGCAGGCCGAAGTGGTACTTCGCACCAACACCCTAAAAACGTCAACATCCACCTTGCAAAGTGCATTGGCGCAGGAAGACATTGAAACGGTTGAATTAAAAAATCATCCCAACGCCATTAAACTGACCGAACGCAAAAATGTCTTTGCCACACAAGCCTTTAAAGATGGACTTTTTGAGGTTCAAGATGCTTCATCACAGTTGGTGGCTCCTTTTTTGGAAGTAGCTCCCGGACAACGCGTGGTGGATGCCTGCGCCGGGGCGGGCGGAAAAACCCTTCACCTCGCAGCGCTTATGAAAAATAAGGGTCAGTTGATTGCCATGGATATTTACCAGAGCAAGCTGAAAAAGTTAAAAATACGCGCAAGGAGAAATGGGGTGCACAACATGGAAACACGGGTGATAGAAAACCGCAAAACCATAAAAAAACTGACCCACAAGGCAGATAGGGTACTTCTGGACGCGCCTTGCTCCGGTTTAGGGGTGCTGCGCAGAAATCCTGATAGCAAATGGAAGTTACAGCCCGATTTTTTGAATCGAATAAAAGGAGTACAACAGGATATCTTAAAGAACTATTCCAAAATGGTAAAACCTGGTGGAAAAATGGTATATGCCACGTGTTCCATACTTCCTGAGGAGAATACCGAGCAGGTTCAAGCGTTTTTGAAGTCTGAAGATGGTAAGCATTTTGATATGGTCAAAGAGCAAAACCTATATGCGTCAAAACACGGTTTTGATGGATTTTATATGGCCTTGTTGCAAAAGGAATAGCATTTATCGAGAGGTTTTCTACTCAATTTTTGCAGAATTCAGTCCGTTTTCACCCTTACTTTTTCCAAAGTTTTTAAAAAAGAAATCGAAGAACATTTTTTAGAAGCAATTTTGAGGCACTGACAAATTCTTGGTCATCGCCTAATCCCAATAGTAAGGACACAAAGGATTACCATTATCGGAAGGAGCATCTCAATTTTAGTTGTACCTGAAAAAGACAGGTCTTAGGTCTCTCGTACCTTTTTCGCTTAGGTTTCATGTTTACCGTTCTAATATCGGGACATCTAAAAACAAGCGACAAAAACACAGGAAACAATTGAAAAGCAAAGGGGAAAACTGTACCTTTACTTTTTAAAACTGTTCAATTTATTTACTGTATGATTCATTTCTTTGGGGACGTAGCCAAGAGAGTACTTGCTGTCCAAACCACTCAAGAAATCACCACTAAAAACATTGAAAAATTAATATGGTTGTTTGGCAACCAACCCAAAATAAACCGGGCGTCTTTGGACGCCTTTTTTATTGGCCCGCGCGCCACCATGATCACACCTTGGAGCACCAACGCCACTGAAATAACCCAGAATATGGGCATACCTGACATTCTTAGAATTGAACAATTTCAGGCGGTTACGGAAAGTAACAAGGATTATGACCCTATGCTCTCCCAAAAATACGAGGGCCTAGATCAACAAATCTTTACTATTGCCATTACCCCGGAACCCATCAAAGAAATCAAGAATATAAAGGAATACAATAAGCAAGAAGGGTTGGCATTAAACGAAGAAGAAGTTGATTATTTGGAAAAACTTGCAGTTACTTTAGGCAGAAAACTCAGTGATTCTGAAGTTTTTGGCTTTAGTCAGGTAAATTCGGAACACTGCCGCCATAAAATTTTCAACGGTACTTTTATCATTGATGGCGAAGAAAAAGAAGATTCCCTTTTTAAATTGATAAAAAGAACTTCTGAAACAAACCCAAACTCCATTGTTTCGGCCTACAAAGATAATGTAGCGTTTATAAAAGGGCCTGAGGCGGTTCAATTCGCCCCAAAAAGTGCCGACAAACCGGATTTTTACGAAGAAACAAACTTCGCTTCGGTCTTATCCCTAAAGGCGGAAACCCATAACTTCCCGACCACGGTAGAACCTTTTAACGGTGCTGCGACCGGTTCGGGCGGAGAAATCCGAGATCGCTTGGCCGGAGGTAAAGGTTCTCTGCCCTTAGCGGGAACAGCGGTCTACATGACCTCTTACTCCCGGCTGGAAGAAAATCGTCCATGGGAAAAAGCATTTCCGGCAAGGGATTGGCTATATCAGACCCCTATGGACATTTTAATTAAAGCGAGTAATGGCGCATCGGATTTTGGCAACAAGTTCGGACAGCCGCTCATTGCCGGGTCTTTGCTCACTTTTGAGCACAAAGAGCAAGCCCAACGGCTAGGTTTTGATAAGGTCATAATGCTGGCTGGTGGTATCGGCTACGCGAAAAATGAACAGGCTTTGAAAGAAACGCCCCAAAAAGAAGATACCATAGTGATTTTGGGCGGGGACAACTATCGAATTGGCATGGGAGGTGCAGCCGTCTCTAGTGCAGATACGGGCGAATTCGAGGCAGCGATTGAACTCAATGCG
Organism: uncultured Allomuricauda sp.; assembly: GCF_937884665.1. Lineage (GTDB taxonomy): Bacteria > Bacteroidota > Bacteroidia > Flavobacteriales > Flavobacteriaceae > Flagellimonas. The sequence continues at coordinate 51,786 of NZ_CAKZYF010000163.1, forward strand.
GTACAGCGCTCCAATCCCGAAATGCAAAAACGAGTGGCCAATGCCATACGTGGATTGGTGGAAAGCCATGATAATCCCATCGTTTCCATACACGATCATGGCGCGGGGGGACATTTAAACTGTCTCTCTGAATTGGTAGAAGATACTGGTGGAAAAATAAACTTGGACCGCTTGCCAATCGGTGCCCCCACGCTATCAGCGAAGGAGATTATCGGGAATGAAAGTCAAGAACGAATGGGCTTGGTTATTTCAGAAAAAGACCTAGCGCTGCTTCGGCGCGTTTCTGAACGGGAACGTTCACCCTGGTACAGCGTAGGAAAAGTAACCGGTGATGACCGCTTTACCTTTGAGTCGGAAGAAACTGATGAAAAGCCAATGGATTTAGAACTTTCAGCACTTTTTGGAAGTTCACCCAAAACCCTGATGGAAGACCAAACGGTACTATCGAACTACATGGATAGGACCTATCGTTTGGAGGATTTTCACGACTATCTAGAGCAGGTCCTACAACTGGAAGCAGTGTCCTGCAAAGATTGGTTGACCAATAAAGTGGATCGTTGCGTTGGCGGACGTGTGGCCAAGCAACAGTGTGCCGGTCCTTTGCAACTGCCTTTGAACAATTGCGGGGTGATGGCTTTGGACTTTAAAGGAAAAGCAGGAATCGCCACAAGTATAGGCCACTCCCCTATCTCCGGACTTATCGAACCGGTCGCTGGAAGCCAAAACAGTATTGCTGAAGCACTTACCAATATTATATGGGCGCCGTTGGACGAAGGACTTCAATCAATTTCCCTTTCTGCGAACTGGATGTGGCCCTGTCGCAATCCTGGGGAAGATGCGCGTTTATATCAGGCCGTAAAAGCTTGTTCGGAATTTGCCATCGCTTTGGGAATCAATATTCCCACCGGCAAGGATTCCTTGAGCATGAAGCAGAAATACAAAGACCAAGAAGTGACTGCTCCGGGCACTGTTATTATTTCTGCCGCAGGACACTGCTCTGACGTAAAAAAAATAGTAGAACCCGTATTGCAAAAAGATGGGGGAAGTATTTATTACTTGAATTTAAGTCAAGATAAACACAAATTGGGAGGATCCAGTTTTTATCAGGTCCTGAACACGATTGGGAGCGAGGCTCCTAGAATCCTTGATGCGAGTTATTTCAAAACTATTTTTAATGCAGTTCAGAAGGAAATCAAACAGGGAAAAATTCAGTCCGGACATGATGTGGGTTCCGGTGGTCTAATTACCACTCTGCTTGAGATTTGTTTTGCCGACATCAATTTAGGGGCCCAAATTGATTTGACCCCACTCGGGGAATCGGATACACTCAAACTTCTTTTTTCTGAAAATATAAGTATTGTTTTGCAAACAGATGCGGATACAGCACATCGTCTGGGAGCTGTTAAAATCGGTGAACCAATTTCGGAAGCGGTCCTCAAAGTAAAGAACCATGGGGTAGAAATGGGATTGAACATTTCGTCCTTACGGGATACTTGGTACAAAACCTCCTATTTACTGGATGAGCAACAAACCGCAAAAGGACTGGCCAAAACACGATTCGAAAATTACAAGAACCAGCCTTTAGTGTACAATTTCCCCAAAAAATTTGACAGTACTTCTCTTTATCCTATTGCAAATCATACGGAGAAAAAGCCCATCGCCGCTGTTCTTCGTGAAAAAGGAAGCAATTCTGAACGTGAAATGGCCCATGCCCTATTCTTGGCAGGATTTGATGTGAAAGATGTGCACATGACCGACCTTATCACAGGACGCGAAACCTTGGAAGATGTAAGTTTCCTCGGTGCCGTTGGAGGTTTCTCCAATTCCGATGTATTGGGCAGTGCTAAAGGATGGGCCGGTGCAATCAAATACAATGAAAAAGCCAACAAGGCCATCAGTGACTTTTTCGAAAGAACAAATACGCTGTCCATTGGGATATGCAATGGTTGCCAATTGTTCATGGAACTGGATTCGATAAATCCCGAACATGGCGGGCAACATGGTAAAATGACTTACAACGATTCCGGGAAGCATGAGAGCAATTTCACATCGGTTCAAATCCAAAAAAATGATTCTATCATGCTCTCCAATTTAGAAGGAGCTACCTTAGGCGTATGGATTTCCCATGGAGAGGGTAAGTTCAAACTACCGCTGACCGAAGATAAGTATGGTGTTGTTGCAAAGTATGGCTATGCCTCTTATCCTGCCAATCCCAATGGAAGCGATTTCAATGTGGCCATGCTCTGTGATAAAACCGGAAGACATCTTGTGACCATGCCCCATATTGAGAGAAGTATTTTTCCTTGGAACTGGGCCAATTATCCGAAAGATAGACGGGATACGATTTCGCCTTGGATTCTGGCATTTGTAAATGCGAGAAAATGGATTGAAAATCAGCTGGAAAAATAGAATATCTGTAATAATTTCGTTTTGTTTTTGGAGATATCATTTTAAAATCCGGCTTCCTTTCCCTATTTTGCAATTTCATTACAGAAACTTACTATGCAAAAGGTAACCAGACTCTTTGACTTTCCCTATTACCAATTAGAAAAATTTCCACTAGAGGCCTCTTTGGTCACAAAATATAATGGCACATGGACGGCTACTTCTACCCAGTCCTACATCGACCAGGCCAATGCCATAAGTCGTGCTTTATTACGGATGGGCGTTAAACCCAATGATAAAGTTGCCGTGATATCCATGAGCAATCGTACCGAATGGAATATCATGGATATCGGCATCTTGCAAATTGGTGCACAAAACGTACCCATTTATCCTACGATTTCAGCAGCAGACTATGAATATGTACTGAACCATTCTGAAGCCGTATATTGTTTTGTTTCATGCAGTGAAACGTTGGGAAAAGTCTTGGAAGTTGCTTCCAAAGTGAAAAAATTAAAGGACATCTATTCTTTTGATGAACTGGAAAATTGCAAAAACTGGAAAGAAGTATTGGAGCTTGGAGCCGAGGATTCCAATCAAGAAGAAGTGGAAAAGATAAAAGCTTCGGTACAACCAGGGGATTTGGCAACGCTAATTTATACTTCCGGTACCACGGGTCGGCCAAAAGGGGTCATGCTTTCCCATGATAATTTGGTGAGCAATGCTATAGAAAGTTCCCTGCGATTTCCAATTGTGGACGGAAAGACCAAATCTCTCAGCTTCCTTCCGCTATGCCATGTTTATGAACGCATGCTTATTTATTTATATCAATATCGAGGGGTGAGCATCCACTATGCCGAATCCCTTGAAACTATAAGTGATAACCTAAAAGAAACGTCTCCACATGTAATGACCGCCGTGCCAAGACTGCTCGAAAAGGTGTATGATAAGATAATCGCAAAGGGGGCTGAACTGAGCGGAATCAAAAAAAGTCTCTTTTTTTGGGCCGTTGATGTTGGGTTACAATATGAACCTTACGGAAAAAATGGCTGGTGGTATGAAAAGAAACTTGCCTTGGCCCGAAAGCTCATCTTCAGTAAATGGAAAGAAGGACTTGGGGGGAATTTGACCTTGATCGCTTCTGGAAGTGCCGCCTTGCAGTCCCGATTGGCACGCATATTCAATGCGGCGGAATTTGGCGTAATGGAGGGATACGGGCTTACAGAGACCTCTCCGGTGGTGTCCGTAAACGACATGCGGAAAAATGGCTTCAAAATAGGGACCGTAGGAAAACCCATAGCCCGTACCGAAGTGAAGATTGCCGACGATGGGGAAATATGTATCAAGGGGCCCCAGGTCATGCAGGGCTATTACAAAGACCCCGAAAAAACGGCGGAAGTTCTTCAGGATGGCTATTTCCATACAGGTGATATTGGTGAATTGGACGAAGAAGGTTTTTTACGAATTACCGACCGTAAAAAGGAAATGTTCAAAACTTCAGGGGGAAAATATGTAGCACCACAAATTTTGGAGAACCGTTTCAAGCAATCCCAGTTCATCGAACAGATCATGGTTGTAGGGGAAGGGGAAAAGATGCCCGCGGCGCTGATTCAACCCAATTTTGAGTTTCTTTTTGACTGGGCGGAAACCCATGAAATTACCCCTGCTGAAAACTCAGATATCATACTGAACGAAAAAGTCATTGCCCGAATACAAGAAGAAATTGATCTAGCCAATTCCGATTTTGCCAAGTGGGAAAAAGTGAAACAATTTAGACTTACCCCAGATGTGTGGAGCATCGATGATGGCCATCTTACCCCTACCATGAAACTCCGTAGAAAAATCGTCAAGGAAAAATATATTGACCTTTACAATAATATCTACGGACACTGATAAGCAGTGGTCCAAAAGAATAGAATCCTGCAAAACCTGCGGGATTTTTTATTTTGTGGAAATCCGAATTTGAATATATTTATTATGCATGCATAATAAATTTTCCTATATTTGGGAACCAAGAAAGTTCTA
>NZ_CAKZYF010000164.1 GCF_937884665.1 uncultured Allomuricauda sp.
AGCCCACGAAGATAAAGCTATCCGCAGCTGGAGTTATTGCGCGTCTATCAAATACCCCATTTGCGTTGGGTGTATTGGCGTATTGATAGTTATTGATATTCTCGAATCCCAAGATGTTATTGACCGAAATGAAAAGTATCTTTTGTTGGTCAATAAGATAGGACCAACTGAAATTCACATTGTTCAAAGCTCTTGTGGTCTCTCCTAAAAACGCAGTAGTATTTGGATTATCATAGGGCCTTCCAGAGTTGTAAACATAGGATAGCCCAATCTGAGAGCGTAAATCTTCCACCCAGTATTTAGTGACCAAAGAAAAATTGTGTCGTGGAGCAAAGTTGGGCGTAGCCAAGTCCCTAAAGTTTCTATAATCCCGTTCGGTGTTCAAATAGGAATAGGAAATCCAGTAATCCAGGTTGTTGATACCATTGTTATCCCGCCAAAACACATCCAAGCCGGATGCATAGCCCCTACCGTCATTTGTGAATTCGGATTCAAACTGGGGTAATTCGGTATTGAATTTTACCAAATCATCATAATCTTTATAATAAGCTTCGGCAATAAAGGTTTTGCCATCATCCTTGTAGTTGTAATTAAAGATATAATGTGATGTTTTTTCGCTGTCCAAAACGGGATTAAACCGTAATATGTCATTCTGCGGATTTTGATAGTAATCGCCATAAGCTAGGGAAAATTGTCCCTTTTCCCCAGGTTTATAGCCCAATGATACCCTTGGTGCAAAAGAATAGGCATCAATAATACTGGTACGTTCTGCCCGTAGTCCCAATTTTAGGGCCAATTTACTGCTGAAGAAAATATCGGTTTCCGCAAAACCGGCCCAAAGCCTGTCATCAAAGTCATTATTGGCTTCAAAGCCCATATTGTCCAAAAACGTTTCGTCGTATTTTTTTAAAAAGAACTCTGAACCCAGGGTAAAATTGAAACGGTTGCTGAATACCTTTTTGACTTTTACTTTAAAATGTGTCGCCGTTTCACTCGCGTCCACGGTATCGTCCTCCAGACCGATATTATTGGCATCCCAAGATATGGCAGCCCCGGAAGATAAAGTCCAGTCAGTTTCAAAAAAATATTTGTACGAGGTATTGAAATAGAGATTGCTATTGGTCAATCGGAACCTTACAAAATCATCAAAATTGATGTCTTCCTGTTCAATATCAAGATTGGCGCGATTAAAAGCGGTGTATACCTTTAAAGTACTTTTATCTCCAATGTTACGAAAAACGGATTCCCCGGAAATGGACTCATAGGGGCTGTTCCATCGAATTCCTTGTGTAGAGGGTATCAAAGCCTCATAAGGTGAAAAATTAATATAATTGGTGTTCAAGCTTAACGAAGTCTTCCCCCATATTTTCGTATGTCCAATTCCACCGCCTACCGACATAATGGAAATATCCGTTTTGTCCTGATCAGGAAGGTCAATGGTATTTAAAAGGAGTACGCTGGAGAGCGCCTGACCATATTCGGCGGAATAACCCCCTGTACTAAAACTGATTCCTTTGAACAGGAATGGGGAAAACCGAGCACGGGTCGGGATGTTGTTCGGAGTGGCATTAAAAGGCTGAAACACACGAAGTCCATCGATAAATAGCTGGGTTTCATTGGCATCGCCCCCTCGTACAAACAATCTTCCATCCTCATTTATTGAGGTGGTGCCCGGCAGGGTTTGTAGCGCGGCCACAAAATCCCCAACAGCTCCAGCGGTCGTCACAATATCCAAAGGTTTCAAAACAGATACCTTGGAGTTGTCCCCCGCCTCAAAAGTACCCGCGGTAAGTGTAACTCCCGAAAGTGAATTGATGGCATCCTTAAGTTGAATGTTCAACGCGTTTAAATAAGACACGTCCCCAACTTCGTAATGTGGTTCGTACGAAATCATGGAAATCACCAAGGTTTGTGTTCCTGTTTCAGAAGTCTCAAAGCTAAACTGACCGCTCTCCGAGGTAGAAGCACCATCGTATGTTCCTTCCAAATACACGTTGGCCCCTGCAATAGGATTGTTCTTTATGTCAGTTACCGTGCCGGATATTGTAGTTTGAGATGCTAAAATATGTACGTTGAGAAGAATTAAGAAAAGGAGGATCGCGTTTTTCATGACTTTTCGTTGTTTGATGAAGCGAAATTGGTACAAGCCCGAATGGTTTTCCAATAAGGATTACCGAATTGTGGAAATGTGACGATGAGTTGAAAAAAAATTTTTGGTCTACAATTCAGTTCTGAAAAACTACAGTTCGGTCAATGGTCGTTTGTCGCTTCGAAAAATTGGGGAATCTTTGGACCATCATTAACAACAAAATTTACATTATGAGAACTGTAGCATTAGCCCTAGCATTTTTAATAGTCAACATCGTTGCATACACCCAAGAACAACAAGGTGTGGACATTACGGTGGTAGTTGAAAACATTGTGAACGACAACGGTAAAGTAATGGCCTCCCTACATACCGAAGATACTTTTATGAAAGGTCCAGGAGTACAGAACTTAGAAAGTACCATTGCGGATGGCAAGGTTTCATTTACATTTGAAAATGTAGTGCCCGGTAATTACGCCATCATGGCCTTGCATGATGAAAATGAAAATCGAAGAATGGATTTTGAATCGAACGGTATGCCCAAGGAAAGTTATGGGATGTCCGGTAATGAAATGAGTATGGGACCTCCTAGTTTCATCGATGCGAAATTTGAAGTAGCTGCTGAAGATTTGGAATTCAACATTCGCTTCTAAAACGTTACCTCCCCCCATCATACAAACCGTTCCCTTCGTGGAGCGGTTTTTTGTTTTCCCATTTTCAATCTGGCATAATCATAATTTAAAATGATTATAAATAAAAAATTGATAGTTTTTTCTTATAATTGCTTAAATTTTAGTTCATTTATGACCATTACACAATTACAATATGTTTTAGCCGTCGCAGAACATCGCAATTTCACGCTTGCTGCCGAAAAAAGTTTTGTTACCCAGCCCACCTTGAGCATGCAGGTACAAAAACTGGAAGACGAGTTGGATATACTCATATTTGATCGTAGCAAGAAACCTATTTCAATTACAGAAGTTGGAAAAAAAATAATAGATCAAGCTAAGAATATTGTTGCTGAAGCTGAACGTATCAAGGATATTGTGGACCAGGATAAAGGATTCATCGGCGGGGACTATACTTTAGGCATCATACCAACAGTAATGCCCACTTTATTGCCCATGTTCCTAAATACCTTTATTAAAAAGTACCCCAAAGTCAACCTGATTATCAAAGAGCAATCAACTGATTCCGTGATACGCAATATTTTGGATGGTCATCTGGACGCGGGAATTGCCGCAACGCCCTTGGAAATCGAGTTCATCAAGGAACGTCCGCTTTACTATGAACCCTTTGTAGGCTATGTTCCCAAAAACCACCGACTTTCCAAAAAGGAAATTTTGAGCACCGAAGATTTGGATGTCAATGATATCCTTTTGTTACAGGATGGACATTGTTTCCGTGAAGGGGTAATCAATCTTTGCAAAGCTCCAAAAAACCTGCAGGAAGAGCGTTTCAAAATTGAAAGCGGTAGTTTTGAAACCTTGGTGAGTCTTGCTGAGGAAGGAATGGGTATGACCTTGCTTCCTTATCTCAATACCTTAGAGCTGGATAGTGGTAAAAAAGAAAAATTGAAGCAATTCAACCAACCTTCTCCAGCACGTGAGATAAGTCTAATCTATCACAAAAGCGAACTAAAAATTCAAATTACCGAGGCACTCCGCGAGGTCATTTCTGGGATTGTCAGAGGCGCCATACGATTTCAGGATGTAAAGATCATAAGCCCCCTCGCTTATAATTAGCTCAAAAAAACCTTGCAAGCGAACTAAAAAGGGCCGCTTTACAGCGGCCCTTTCTATTTATAGTTTATAAGAAGTAATGTGGGTTGTAACTCCGGTTTATCCAAGATAAAACCTTGTAACCAGATTTTAAGTTCCTCGATTTCGTTGGGCAAGAGCCTGGAAACCGCTTTTTTCAATTCTTTTGCAAAGAGTTTGGCATCAAAACTTACCTTTTGAAGGATGGTTTTGGTGTAATCTAACATAGCTCTGGGCATGGAAAATTGCTTATTTTATTCAATGGTTATGAGTTAAAGTTAAGAAAAAAGCCACTTTTTTAAAAAATGCTGACGTTAAAAATTGAATAATTTCGTGTTAAACCCTTTGTAAAACCCAATGCAAAAAGACTATAAAATTCAGTTCAATACACTTAAAATCAGTAGTATACTATTGTATTTTTTAGTGGTGGGTTGCGCCACTTCCCGTTTATCTAAATTTTCTGACAAATTTGAAAAACCGCCATATGATACCTCCTTTCATGGACTGGTGGTCATGGAAGCCTCTTCTGGGAAAGTACTGCATAACACAAATGGGGACAAGTATTTTATCCCGGCGAGCAACGTTAAGATTTTTACCTTATTTGCCTCTAAAAAAATGTTGCCGCAAAAAGCTCCGGCCTTAGAGTATGTTTTCGATAAAGACACTGTTCTTATAAAAGGTACAGGGTATCCCGCAACGCTCCACCCGTATTTTAAGGACAGTACTGTTATTTCCTTTTTGAAAAAACAAAAAAACATAACCTTTTATGAAAAGAATGATGAAGTAAAGCGATTTGGGCCTGGATGGGCCTGGGAAGATTATGATACTTATTTTTCCCCGGAAATAAATACTTTTCCATTATATGGAAATGTATTGACGATATACCCTGACATCAATTCTGAAGTTTTTCCAAATGTTTTCTTGGACAGTATCCATTTCCAAAAAAAATCAGTGAGAAGAGATGAACGAACCAACCAGTTCTATGTAAAAAGAAGTCAAATAGATACGCTGACCATCCCTTTTATCACTTCACCATCGCTTTCACAAAAGATGCTTGAATCTACTTTAAACAAAAAAATCTCTCTTTCTGAAAAGTTTCCTGACATAAATAAGCAAACGCTATTGGGGCTGGAAACCGATAGTATTGTCAAGCGAATGATGTACCGCAGCGATAATTTTTTAGCAGAACAACTTTTATTGATGGCCTCTTCCAAGCTTTCCGATACCTTGAGCGCTACAAAAGCCATAGCACATATCTTGGAAAACGAACTGATGGATTTGGAGAACCCGCCCAGATGGGTGGATGGTTCTGGTCTATCCCGTTACAATTTGTTCACACCTGAATCCATAACTTACGTATTGAAGCGACTCTATGATGAAGTTCCCCACGAGGAATTGTTTTCACTTTTTCCTTCCTGGGACAGAAACGGAACCATTGAAGTTTGGAACAATTACAAAGGACCCAGATACATTTTCGCTAAATCCGGGGCTATGGGCAATACGTATAACCTGAGCGGTTATCTAAAGACCAAATCAGGAAAGACACTTATTTTCAGCTGTATGAACAATCATTTTAGAATCCCTACCCAAGCTGTTAGAGATGAAATCGAGTTTATGTTAAAGTCGCTTTGGGCGAAATACTAGAGGCCACTTTTTCTGAGTCGACAAGTTTCGAATACCGCTGTACCAACAGTGTTAGTTTTGGAACTATATACATAGTACAAAATGGTCTTTTAGGATTTGTAAAGTAGTAGTTGTGAAACCGTTCCTTTGAAGGTTTGAACTCAGCAAATTCCTTAACCTGTGTAATCAAATTACCTTCAAAATTCCTTTGTAGCGAACGTATTATCTCCTGGCTTGCAGAAAAATCGCTGGAAGTAAAGGTGTAAACAGCTGAACGATATTTGTCGCGAAAAGAATGGTCCGATGTGCTCTTATGGGTATATAGATGAATTTCAATTAAATCCCGAAGTCCAATTTTCGCAGTATCATATTCTAGGAGGACCGCTTCTGAAAAGTCCATTGAATTTACTGATTTAATAAACCCTTGGTCCACTTGTAAAACTCCTTTCAACGATAAAAAAATTGCTTCGGTACACCAATGGCAACCACCTCCTAAACCCAGCTTTGCTTTCATGATACTTTAAGACCGAAAGGTACTATAATTAAATTGAAAGAACCCGGATAAGAACCCTGTTCCATCAAACAAAACAAGCCTGGATTTTAATCAAAAAGGGAGTGTATTTTGGCATATTGCAGCAGCATGATGGTCTTCGCATCTTTGATTTCTCCGGAAAGCATCAGCTGCCATGCTTTTGTAAAAGGAAGTTCCAAAACTTCTATGTTTTCGGTTTCATCTTCGGCGCCTCCACCCTCCCCTATTCTCATGTCATCTTTATATTGACCGGTAAAAAAATAGAGGATTTCCGTTACCGAACCCGGCGACATATACGATTCAAAAATCTGCTGTACCTTATCTATTCGAAATCCGGTTTCTTCCTCTACTTCCATTTTAATAGTTTCCTCAGCGTTTCCCTTTTCCAGAATTCCAGCACAAGCTTCAATCATCATTCCGTCAGAATTCCCATTTAAGTAGGTGGGCATCCGAAACTGACGGGTCAATACAACTGACCGCTTTTCCAAATTATACAACAAAATCACCGCCCCATTGCCCCGATCATACGCTTCACGAACCTGGGTTTCCCATTCTCCATCGGCTTTTTGGTATTCAAAAGTAACCCGGTTCAACGTGTACCAGTTATCTGAAAGGAGCTCCTTTTTAATATTGCGCACTTTACCCATCAGCATCCGGTATTTCATCCAAAGCATAGTATACCGCTAAACCCAACCTCTTTGCGATTTCCACGTCTTTGTCCGCGCCTTCGGATTCACCGGAAATGCGAAATACCGCATCGCATTTGGTCAATATTCTATGGGCCGTAGGGTATTGAATTTGCTTAAAGATAGCATCTCCAATTTCGTTTGAACCCGCCAGGCGTATCAACGGATTTGCAACCCATTCCCCGATTATGGGAACATGGCCTTTATTAAAAATCGGCAGGGCCATAGCTTCCAAACGATCCATATTTTTTTGTATGCGCCTCGGGTCGTTCCCAGTACCGCTTCTATATGGGCCTGCTATTAAAATCATCATCATTTTGTACTTTTTCCAAAGAAACAAATTTGCTTTTGCTAAATCCTTAAGATAGTTTAAGAGCGAATATTATTCTTTATGGTGCTCAAAAACTCGGGGGTCACTCCTAAATAAGATGCAATATGTCTTTGCGAAATCTTTTCGGCAATCTTTGGGTACTTATGCAAGAAACCCAAATATCTTTCTTCCACGGTATTCGAAATCGCCTGCAATACACGTTGTTGCTCCCGAACATAAGCCCTTTGAAACAAAATTCTGAAATACTTTTCCAGCTTAGGTAGGCTTTGGAGCATTTTGTTCATAGAGGTCGATTCTATTTCAAAAAGCACACAGTTCTCCAAGGCTTCAATGGAAATATCAGCTGTACGCTTATCCATAAATGCGGCCATATCGGTTATCCACCAGTCTTCAACCGCGAACATGACCGTGGATTCCTTACCGTTTGCATTTGTTTGAAACGCCCGTAGACTGCCTCGTTCCACAAAGTAAAACTTCCTGCAGCTTTCACCTTGTCGCAGTACTACCGTCTTTTTAGAAATCTGATTTTCCCTTATAAAGGCAGATAATGTCCGCAATTCCGAGACTTCCAAATCCACAAACCGCTTCATATTTGTATATAAAAGCGAGGTCCTTAAAGGAATGGATTGGAAAAGGGTTTCTTTCTGATACATTTTTACGCACAAAAAAAAGGGAGCGTCAGAGGGATGCCGCTTCATTCAAATACCGCCGAAAGGGCAGCATCTCTAAGTAAACCTCAGTGATTTTTTCTTTAAACCGAGGATCTAATACGTCTTCCCGATCCAGTTCGTGGACTACGGCAAAGGTTTTGTTCTTCAAGAGGTCGATATGGGGATGCTCTTTTGTAAATCCTTTAGGGGGATTGGTCAGTTTTTCATCTTCATAAAGTTCCCCGAAAAGCTTTTCGAAAGAAGGTTTTGTCAATATGGCCTTAAAATCGTCTCCATTATAGTCAATTCCATCCCGAATGCTCCGGAGTACTTTGGGTTCCGGGCGCCAAAAACCTCCGGCAAGAAAACATTCATTTAGTCCGAGATGAATATAGAAATCCGCAGAATTGGGAGCTTTGTCCAAACCTGCGCCAAAATGGTCCTTGTACACGGGTTTGTTGGGATGGAACATTAGATTATTGTTGATGCGATTGATTCCCTTTTTACCGGGGGTCGGGTAATACGCATCGTCCAATTGTGCGATGGTATAGTCCAAATCGTCCAACCAAAGGATCAACTCCTTACGAATGGAGGTGTACCTTTTTCTATGGGCATCCATCCACTCTTTGGTATTGTTTTGCTGTAATTCCTCGAGGAAAGCGAAGAGCGCTTCAAAGTTCATGACACGAACATAACAAAAACCCTTTTAGAATCCTTAAAGCAAAGGAGTATAATTTACATTTAGGTCTTAGAAGCTCTTATCACCCATTACAATATCGCCCAATCCTCCCAAAATACTACCCTCTCCTTTATCTTTTCCACCACGGGGAATCGCAGCCAAAACCCTACCTGCCAAGCGACTGAAAGGTAAAGACTGGACGTAAACCGTACCGGGTCCGCGCAAAGTGGCAAAGAAAAGTCCTTCTCCTCCAAATATGGTGTTTTTGATACCTCCAATGAACTCAATATCGTAATCCACGGTTTGGTCAAAACCTACGATACAGCCGGTATCCACTTTCAAAACCTCCCCAGCGGCAAGTTCCTTTCGCGCCAAGGTGCCCCCTGCATGTACAAAGGCAAGGCCATCACCTTCCAATTTTTGCATGATAAAACCTTCACCGCCAAAAAGTCCCCTTCCCAAGCGCTTTGAAAATTCGATACCCACGGAGACGCCTTTCGCGGCACATAAAAAAGCATCCTTTTGACAAATGAACTTTCCTCCATTTTGAGATAGGTCGATGGGAACAATTTTACCTGGATAGGGCGACGCGAAGCTTACCAGTTTTTTACCACTGCCAATGTTCAAAAAAGCGGTCATGAACAGACTTTCACCGGTTAACAGTCGTTTACCCGCAGAAAACAATTTGCCCAATACCCCGGATTCTTGGTTGGACCCATCCCCAAAAATGGTATCCATTTTAATGTCGGTATCCATCATCATGAAGCTTCCGGCTTCGGCAACCACAGCTTCTTGGGGGTCGAGCTCAATCTCCACATATTGCATTTCTTCCCCGTAAATTTGATAGTCTATCTCGTGTGCGTTCATTTTTTGATTTTTAAGATTTTACATATTGGTGCGCCATTTTTATATTTTGTTACACCACGTTTTTTCGAAAAGAGGACCTAAAAACAAAAAAACAGCCCAAAGGACTGCTCTTTTATGAATTGAAGTAGGGAATCAATTTTATGAATTATCCACTACATCAGCGTCAGGCGCATTTTTTTTAACGGAGGCGATACCGTTTTCCATGGCATCTGTAGAGGAATACATTTCGCTCTTTCCAATGATTTGGCCATTGGTAGCTGTTAGGGTAAAGAAAGGGCTCCCATCTTTAGCGGTCTTACGATCAAAACGCGCATCGTCCTGTGAATTCTTTTTTACAGATTCAATGCCGTTCTTACATCCGTCCTTGCTTTCATAGCTTTGACTGGTCAATATTACTTGTCCATTACCCGCTTTAAGGTTAAACATGGTTTTGCCCGAGCTTCCTGTTTTAATTTCAAATTTTCCCATTTATACTTGATTTCTAAAAATTAGTTGTTGGAGATGAAATTACTAAAAAATGATATCCCATCTCCATTTCCATGGCATCAAAATTTTTAAAATATGGAATCATGTTGCTTTTGGGCAACGACAATTCCATGCGGCTTGTTCTACTTTTTCAGCCGTACGGTCCACTCGAAGTCGAAAGTGGAAACTTCAATTCCGTCTTGATTGATTCCTACGGACTTCATCCAAAACTTTTGGCCCTCTCCGGTCTCAATGGTCTTTTTGATGGCATCCGCTATCAAATGTCCATCTTCGCATGTAAATGTTATTTTTCCAGTGGCCTTCTTACCAAAAAATGCTTTATTGTTCTGGACCAACATCGAAATTTTACGACCACTTTTTCGAATTTGGTCAATTACCATGGCCCCGGTGCTCAGTTCAGCCGCCATACCTTGAACGGCCCAAAACATACTATTGAACGGGTTTTGATTTACCCATCGGTGGGTCACCGTGGTTATCGCTTTTGTCTCGTCAATATGTTTGAGCCTTACCCCGCACCACCATGCAGATGGAAGTTTGAAAAAAGTGAACGTATTGAATTTACTGGGTGAAGTGGCCATAATATCTGCATTTGGCCTTAAAAGTAGCTAAAAAAAATCTACTGTAAATTGTTAATAAAAAGTTAATTTATAGTACTTTGTTTTGCATAGTACCATCTTTTGGATATATATTTGCATCGTAAGCTAATGGGTAAACCCATATAATTGTTAAAATCATCAATCAAAAACATGGCAACTACCTTGACCAAACATGAGAGAAACTTATCGGCGATAATCCATGCCTCAACCTTCTCTAAATACTTTATTCCCTTTGGAAATTTTATACTACCACTGATTTTATGGACGGCGAACAAAAAAGAATATGAGTTTGTCGATTATAATGGAAAGCAAGCACTCAACTTTCAAATTAGCATGCTGCTGTATTCCATCGTGGCCAGTTTGATCAGTATTCCATTTTTTATCGGATTCCTACCCGACCTGTTCGACTGGAATTTTTTTGGATTTCACAAGTTGAGTGACATTAACAACCTCAACATACACATTAGCAGTGATGACTTCAGATTAGGACGTTTGTTCTGGCCAGCGGGCATTACAGGTTTACTCCATGTGGCCTTGATCATCGTAAATGTGGTCTACACCATTTTGGCCACCATTCGAACGAACGAGGGCGCGACTTTCAAATATCCCATCACCATAAAATTCATCAAATAATGTTTACAAAGTCATTCATAGTTGTATTTATGGTCATGGGCATCACGGCAGGAGCGTCTCAAGTTTCAAAAGATTCGGAACTGTACGAAACGTTGAAGCAAAAGGATAGTCTCCTTTTTGATGCGGCATTCAACACCTGCGAAATGCCCGTTCTCCAATCTTTATTCACTGAAGACTTTGAGTTTTATCACGATAAAGCAGGGGTAACAGAAGGAAAAGCAGCATTTCTGGGCGGAATTTCTGAAAGTTGCGCGCGGTGGATAGGACAGGGACCTCAACCTGCAAAGCGGAATTTGGTGAACAGCAGTCTAGAAGTCTATCCGCTACGGAAGAATGGAGAATTATACGGAGCTGTGCAACATGGGGTGCACCATTTCGAATTCTTGGATGAAAACCAGGAATATCAAAAAGGAGATATTGCCAAATTCACGCATATCTGGTTACTCGATGACGGTAATTGGAAACTAAAGCGCGAGCTAAGCTATGATCATCAATCACAATAATCAATCAAAATAAAGGAGTTATTCATCAATCAAAAAACAAATCACAGTCATCAATCATCAATCATCAATCATCAATCAAAACGAATTGTACCATCAATCAAAAAACGAACAGTTAACAAAATAGAACCATGAAGTTATGAACATAGAAAACACAAAGGCGCAAATGCGAAAAGGGGTTCTAGAGTACTGTATTCTTTCCATTTTAAAGGATAAGGACAAATACGCATCAGAGATTTTAGGAGCTTTAAAAGACGCCAAAATGCTCGTTGTGGAAGGCACCATTTATCCTTTGCTCACCCGACTTAAGAATGCAGGTCTGCTCAATTATCGCTGGGAGGAATCCACTTCCGGCCCTCCCCGAAAGTATTACGCTCTTACCGAGACAGGACATCTATTCTTAAATGAACTCAACGGTACCTGGGATGAACTAAGAAATGCAGTAAATCTGGTAACCAACACAAAATAGAATCAAAAAATGAACAAGACAGTAAATATAAATTTAGCGAACACGCTCTTTCATATAGACGATGATGCTTACAATAAGTTGAGGCGCTATCTGGAGTCCATAAAACGTTCCTTCTCCGGGACGGCGGGGAGTGATGAGATCATTGCCGATATTGAGGCACGGATTGCCGAGCTTTTCCTGGAAAAAATGGAGAATGAAAGACAGGTGATCACCCATAAAGAAGTAGACGCCGTGATTGAGGTCATGGGGCAGCCGGAAGATTACATGGTAGATGAGGATATCTTTGAGGATCAACCCAAAATGAAAGAGACCTCCACGAGAAGGACTAAAAAACTGTACCGGGATATTGATCAAAAATACATCGGAGGGGTCTGCGCCGGCTTGGAATACTATCTCGGCATTGACGCCCTATGGATACGTTTGATATTTATTCTTTTGGCAGTTTTTACCGGTTTTGGATTGATTGCCTACATACTGCTTTGGATATTGGTCCCCGAAGCGGCCACCACCTCCCAAAAATTGGACATGACGGGGGAGCCCATCAACATCAGCAATATAGAACGCAAAGTTAAAGAGGGGTTTGATGATGTTGCGGACAGAGTAAAAAATGTTGACTACCAACAAGTGGGCAACAAGGTCAAAAGCGGCTCCAAGACCTTTTTCGATACGATAGGCGA
The DNA here is from genome assembly GCF_937884665.1 of uncultured Allomuricauda sp. Taxonomy (GTDB): domain Bacteria; phylum Bacteroidota; class Bacteroidia; order Flavobacteriales; family Flavobacteriaceae; genus Flagellimonas. Next base: position 12,576 of record NZ_CAKZYF010000164.1, read on the forward strand.
AATCATTTTGTTCTTTTTCAAGATATTTGGCAAATTCATTGGTGTTTTACTGATTATAATCGGGGCATCTACATTGATTGGCCTGTTCATCGCCCTGTTCACGGTGGGACTGTTCGACGCAGTCAATTTTCCGGGGGTAGATTTTTATGAAATCGTAAACACCACAGGTGCGCCAGTATGGTTAGTATCCTTATTGATGTTCTTCGCCATTGGCATTCCTTTCTTTTTCTTGATGTATCTGGGATTAAAGATTTTGGTGAACAACCTTAAATCCATAGGCAATATTGCCAAATTTTCACTGTTGGGACTTTGGTTGATATCCATTGGCACCTTATTTGCCCTGGGCATCCGACAAGCAGCGGAGTTTGCCAATGTGGGCAGTGTCAATATTCAAGAAGAAATAGCTGCAGGAAATCCATCCGATACACTTTTAATTAAAATGAAGAATTCAGATATGCAATACGACCGTGGCGATGTGCGCTTCGGAAGAATGACCTTTGCCTTTGACGAAAATGACAATCGTTTTCTATTTTCGGACGATGTGAATTTCAAAATCAGAAAATCTGAAGATGGACAGATCAAAATCAATATTCGAAAAGATTCCCACGGCAACACTACCTTAAAAGCTAGGGAAAGGGCCAAAATGATAAGCTATGGTTATACACTCCAACCTGACGAAATTGTGCTGGATGATCATTTGACCACGCCCCTGTCCAACAAGGCCCGGGACCAAGAAGTGACCACTACCATTTATATCCCCGAAGGAAAAATATTGAAAATGGATGAGTCTACCCGAGGGCATGTTGGCCGAGGTATTAAAAACAATCGGGATTACTATAGAAACGATATTATCGACCACACTTGGGAGATGGGCGAAGATGGAGAACTCAAATGCTTGGACTGTCCAGAAGAAAAGAAATCCTATGATGATGAAGGAGGAAGAATTATTATAAATGAAGATGGGGTAGATATCGATATAAAAGATAACTCAGATTCCTTCAAAATGAAGATAGACGAGGAGGGCATACAAATAGATGCCGGTGAAAAGAGCGACAATTGAATCCCAATTTTCGACATTTCGGCAGAATTAACTAAAAAAACAGAAATACATTTTACAATTTTAATCAATCGCTAAAAACAATAATCATGACAACATTAGCAAGAATCGCAATCGCAGTTTTATTGGCCTTATTTGGCACATCCTGTAACTTTGATATCAATTTCGGCAATGGTAAGAAAGGAAACGGGGTGGTCATAGAAGAAAGTAGACCCATTACGGAAGAGTTCAATGAAGTCTCTGCGGCAGAGGGTCTGGATGTTTTCGTTACCCAGGATAAAGAATTCAATATTTCCATTGAGGCGGACGAAAATGTTATCGACTTAATCGCAACGGATATCAAAAACGGAAAACTGAGAATCCATACTTCGGAAAATATAGGTAGGGCGACCAAGAAAGTTTATGTATCCTTACCGCAAATTAATGCGTTGCACAGCTCAAGTGGTGCCGACCTCATGGTACAAAATGTAATACGCGCGGAAAAACTGGAGTTGGATGCCAGTAGCGGTTCAGATTTGCATATAGAACTCAATGCCACTGAGGTAGAGGCTGATGCCAGTAGCGGTGCGGACATCAAACTATCTGGAAAGGCCCAAATACTTTATGTGGACGCCAGCAGCGGGTCTGACATCAGGGCAAAGGAGTTGGAAGTACAAACCTGCAATGCAGAGGCCAGCAGCGGTGCGGACATCTCAGTAAATGTGTCAGAATCCCTAGTAGCCGATGCAAGTAGTGGAGCGGATATTTCCTATACCGGAAACGCCAACGTCCAAAAGAAGAAATCTGCATCGGGAAGTGTTCATAAATACTAAATTACCCACGAACTTTTAACGCCAGGGTATACAAAGTCATCTACTAAATTTCCTACCATCGAAAAAGTCCAGAGGTTTTCTGGACTTTTTCATATTCATAATTTAATTGGCTATTTATTAATTATTTAATAGAAAATATCGTACCTTATTAGGAAAATATTACCAATAACTCTAAACACACTGCCATGAAGAAATTACTTGGACTTGTTCTATTGATGCTGGTTTTTACTTCCGCCACCAAACTGGCCTCTCCAAAGACCGAACCTTTCCATTCCATTGAAGGTACCTGGGAGTTGGAAAGTTTTTATAGCTATGATGGTGAAGATATTAGTGATACCATTGCGAAGGCCGATGGATATCGCCAAGTTAAGATGTATTCCAAGGGGAAAATTATGTGGACACGATATGTCCCTGACGACCCCAAAGGACGTTTTGGATACGGTTCGTACCGGATTAGCGAAAATGAACTTGTCGAGACGATTGAATACGGTGATAATGATATGATGAAAGCACTGGATACCATGCGTAATTTCACTTTTGAACTTATTTTGAAAGCTGATACTTTTAGTCAAATTACTTTGGACGAGGAAGGAAACCGTACCTCCTCTGAAAACTATACACGTATTGATTAACCCTAATGGGCGCCAATCTTCCTTCAATAAAAAAAGCGTCTATCCGACGCTTTTTTTTATATCCTTGAGCTGTTTCTAAGAAGCGACCGCTTCCTTTGAGGCGACCATGGCCAGATAGCGTTCTGCATCCAACGCAGCCATACAACCTGTTCCTGCTGCCGTAATCGCTTGTCTGTATTCTTTGTCCTGAACATCGCCACTGGCAAAAACCCCAGGTTTGCTGGTTTTTGTGGTTTTTGATTCCGTAATGATGTATCCCATATCATCCATTCTCAACTGTCCCTTGAAAATATCGGTATTGGGCTTGTGCCCTATAGCAACAAAAAGACCCGTGATAGGAATTTCTTCTTTTTCCCCGGTCTGGTTATTTACCATGCGAAGTCCCTCAACTACCTGTTCCCCCAGCACTTCGTCCACCTCGGTATTGTAACGTATCTCAATATTCTCCAAACTGTTCACGCGATGTTGCATTGCTTTTGAGGCTCTCATATGGTCTTTTCTCACCAACATGGTCACCTTTTTACAAATATTGGCCAGATAAGAAGCTTCTTCCGCTGCGGTATCACCACCACCAACTATAGCGACTTCTTGTCCTTTGTAGAAGAAACCGTCGCATACGGCACAAGCGGATACGCCCCCACCCCGAAGCTTTTGTTCGCTTGGGATGTTCAAATATTTAGCGGATGCGCCCGTAGAAATTATCAATGTCTCTGCCTCTATGATTTTTGAATTATCCACGGTGACTCTATGGATTCCTCCGGGTTCATCACTTAGCTCCACCGCCGAAACCATGCCTATTCGTACCTCGGTGCCAAATCGTTCCGCTTGTTGCTGTAATTGAACCATCATGGTCGGACCGTCGATTCCTTCTGGATACCCTGGAAAATTATCGACCTCAGTAGTTGTGGTCAATTGCCCTCCAGGTTCCATACCCGTGTACATAACCGGTTTTAGATCGGCCCTTGCAGCGTAAATGGCCGCGGTATAACCCGCAGGACCTGAACCGATTATCAGTGTTTTTAATCTTTCGATGTGTTCAGACATAATATAATCTTCATGAAAATGTTACACTTACAAAAGTAGCTTTTTTGGATAGAAACTTACAGTTCTAAAATAGTGTTTGGTTATTTTTCAATTTAAGGAATTTATATCAAAAACAGCTAGAAGCCCCAGAAGTGGTTTTAAAACAAAAAAAGAGCTACAAGGGGCAGTAGCTCTTTCTCAAATAACATGTAGATTAAGTTACAAGTTGTCTTCAATCTTTTTTAAAACCGTTACAACCAAGGAGCTCAACCTCAAAACTCCCTGGAGTAACGTAAATCTCCAACTTGCCAAGCATTAGGTAAAGAACACATATTTGGAGCCCAAATACTACAACCCAGCTTTTACATCAGAGATTTGATGAACACTATGTCTTATAATTACTTTGTAAACATACTATTCCGTGAGGAGGAAAAGGGGTGGGAATTAACCAATGGTACGTTTCCCTTTACGGATGATGCTTTTGGATCAATATTTTTTTTTGGCCCAGTGAATTTTCCACGTATCGATTCCCAAAAATTTAAATCGACCTTAATCGCTTTTTTGAAGATGAAAAAAGAATTCAACCAAGAAGAATTTTGAATCCTGGTGTTTGAAGTTTTCCAATTGCTGGTTTGGCATTACATGTACCCTTTCTTATTTACGAACCATTTTGTCCTGAACAGATGGTCCTATTCTTGACCCCTTATTGGGGTGAGGTTCTTTTTGGGCTATTTTCTGAGTAAAGGCAGAACTTCTTTGCCAATCAGTTCAATTCCCTTTTTGAGTTCTTCATGGGACATTCCCACATCCATTTGAAAATTGAATCTGAAAACCCCTCCCAAGGTTTTACCATGTTGAATGATTTTCTCGGCGACTTCTTTAGGACTTCCTACCACAAGGGCACTTTTACGATCTTGGACGAGTTCTTCAAACTGTGCCCTGGTTGGTGGAATCCACCCCCGTTCTTTATTCATGGAAGCAATAACCTCAGCGTAGCGTGGATAAAAAATGTCGATGGCCTTTTCTTTGGACTCTGCCACATAACCAAAAGAATGAAGCCCCACCTTTAGTTCTTCAGGATCAAATCCGGCGGCGCGACCTGTACTCCTGTACACCTCCACAAAATCCCGAAATTGTTCTATTCGACCTCCAATTGCCGCCAGCATCAGGGGAAGACCCAGTTTCCCTGCCCTAGCAAATGAACTTGCCGTGCCGCCTACACCCAACCAAATAGGCAACTTCTTTTGTACAGGTCTAGGGTATATCGCTTGTTCCCTTAAGGGTGGGCGATACCTTCCTGACCAACTTATGACTTCATCTGCCCTGATTTTTAAAAGCAAATCCAGCTTTTCAGCAAAAATGGCATCGTAATCGTTTAAATTATATCCGAAAAGAGGAAAGGAATCGACAAAGGAACCACGACCTGCAACAATTTCAGCCCTTCCATTGGAGATTAAATCGATAGTGGCAAAATTCTGAAAAACCCGAACAGGGTCCGAAGTGCTCAAAACCGTGACGGCACTGGACAATTTAATAGAATGGGTGCGTGCCGCCGCCGCCGCCAAAATTACCGCCTGGGCGGAATCCAAAAACTCCTTGCGATAATGCTCTCCTATGCCAAAAGCATCCAGGCCTACCTTATCCGCCAATTCTATACGTTCCAAAAGTTCCTGTATGGCTATAGCACTATTTTGATGTCCTCTGGGTGCGGCTGCAAAACTGTCGATTCCAATTTCCATAAAAGGTAGTTTCGTTTACATGCTATCAAGATACGCTTGAAATCGTATTTTCTGTTCTTCAAATTTTACTTTGTATGTATCTTCCACAATACTATCGTCCTTAAAAAAATGGTGAAAGGATGGCAAATAAAATTCCGAAACAATCTCAGCTCCAAAATGGGGGAACAATTCCTTGGATATTTTCATAACATTGTTCACGGGCCTTTTGCTCGGACTGGTCGATAATAAAAATAATGGGGAATTGTTCCAAATATTCATGGGTTGTTCCATGGGTATCCTTGACATCCAATCCCACAGGTTTTTAAAAGCCGATGTATGCAGCCCATTATATTCAGCTACAGATACAACGATGGCATCGTTTTCTTTGATAAGCTCGTAAAATCGAATGGCATTTTCATGCACCCCACATGCTTTTTCCTCGTCAACCGAAAACAAAGGAGATTCATAGTGATTAAGGTCGGCTATTGTGACTTCAACATTTTTCAATTGATTTGCCGTGTAAATTGCTAGCTGTTTATTTATGGATGTCCTGCTATTGCTCGCACCAAAGGCTAATATGTTTTTCATTTCCACTTTTTTATCCGCTTTTACAGATTTGGATGGGAATCGTTTCCACCACCCCTTCCTTTTCGTATTTCAAAGCTCCTATTTTATGGTCAAACAGACCATTGATATTGTTCCCTGATGGGTCTTCCAAACGTGAATTTACATGCAAGATATAATTTCCACATTGCCAAGGTTCTTTTGGGGAAAAATGCCATTCTGTTTCTTGGTTTTTGATTGCTATCAAACCCTTTACAGCCTTGTTTTCTGAATCGGTGAGTATGAGACGCTGTTTTAAGGAATGATAATCCAACATTTGGGGAAAGTGCACAATAAACGCATCTCTAGTGTTCGCATTTGGGGTATGGAAACGCCAATTTTCAGTATTTGGCATTTCATAATCTGCATCCGCTACATGAATTTGCTTTGTGTAGGGTTTTCGCATTTTCTTATGGTATACGTCTTCAAGCTCCTCGATAACTAGTGTATAATTTAGGGTCGGTCTCAGCGCTCTACCCAAAGTCTTATTTGCCTGTAGACCTGTCTTAACGCGCGCCGGGTCCAGAATTAAGGTCAATTGGGTCTGTTCTTCGTTCCAAAGTTCATGGACATTGTTGAAAAATACGTTTTTGACCTCTTGGCCCTTTTCATCAAGCAGCTTTATCTTTTCGATATTCCCTGTAGTTTTCATGGGGGTTGAAAACTGAACATACATTCGAAGTAGATTCTCTGGGACCTTTTGGGACGAAGGAAAAACAGCTTGTACAACCGGCGTATCCTTAGGTCGCCCACAAGCCGTTACTCCTAAGATGAAAAAAAACAAGTAATAGGATTTCCTTCCCTTCATTGGAAACCGAGTCTTTAAAATTATCTTTCCATTTTTTCAGATACCAAGTCCGGATAGCCTTCCATTTGTTTAGCCATATCGTGATATTGTTTGGTAAATGCCTGGGACTCCGGATAGCGATAATCTGGAAAATCATACTCCGAAATAAAATCGCTTAACCGAAGATAAATTCCCGTTAATTCGGAAACCAAGTCTATATCCCCAGTCTCTATATTTCTTCGCATAACACCTAACATTTGCTGATTTTGAACATCTATCTGCATCACATTGGCGGTAGGTATTTCTTGAATACCTTCCAATCCGGAGGCAAACATGGCTTGTTGACCTGCCATTCCATTTCCTTTGGCACCAGCTACCACAGAAGCAAAGGGAACCATGGTCCCTCCCCGATTTTTGTGTGTCACAAGTAGATTCTTGGTGATGGAGCCGTCCATTTCCTGGGTCATTACCGTAATCATGTCAATAGGTGCATTCCCATATCCTAATTCTGCGATTGTTTTACCCTTAATATCCGCCCCAGTTTGAATTTGCTCTGTAGGAATGGTGACCAAAGGGGTACACGTATAACTTGCGAGCAGTGTTGATTCTCCATCAATCTCGTCAAACAACATGGTTCGTATGGGGGCCCTTGTTTCATTTTGGGTATGTACCGCATGGTAGATTTCGATACTGTTCACCAATTCCTGGGAATCCGTGAAGGGATACGCAATCTTCCTTAACGTTGACGCAAACTCGCTATTGGTCAGTCCCGCAACATAAATATAACCCTGATGGTAATCAATATCCGTAATATTCAAAGTACTCGCCGGGGTTTCCTTCCAGAAGGACAAATCCTCAGCCGCAGGTTGCTTAATGGATACGCTAGTACTATTTTCAGGAACATCCAAAAAACGAATATCCCCGGTCATGGGACTCGCTATGGCAATAACCGATTTGGCTTCAGGTAAATGTCCCAGTTTTATTGAAATATAGGCTTCTTGGCTTAGGGGATGAATTTTCATATCGTTGATGATGATATCCCGCGGAGCCCTATCCAATGCTTCAGCGACTTTCTTATCAAAACCCTCCATATTGAAGGGAATGGCATCCTTTAACTCTTGGGCCTGAGTGGGAATCGCGTATATTTTTGCACCTTTGCTATCTCCTACAAAAAGCACATTTTCTGGTCCAAAGGCCAAAACGGAAGCCCCTGCTAGTTCAGCACTTTTAGATAATCCAGTTCCTTCATCCAAGTCCGAACCATTTCCTGAATTAGCCACCGCTTTTGATTCCTCCTTTTTGCAGGATACAGCTAATAAAACGAGTAGTCCTAATAGAGTCAGTTTAAATTTCATCTTTCTTCTTTTTTGATTTTTGCAATTAATCGATGGTAAACGAAGCATCTGAAAGTTTCAACCTCACGTTCATTTCACCCTCGTTGATATTCCATTTATACAAAGTATATTTTCTGACTCCCGTTTTGTGCATAGGGTCTTGGTCCGCAATCCTGCGGGCCTCTTCAAAAGAGTTGGCACGAATCATAATGGCACCATAGCCTCCGGCATTATCAGCCCCTTCAATGGTAGTTTGGCCTCCCATGATCATGGTACCTTGATTTTCAATTTTATGCACAAAGTCCATGTGATCTGGCAATATCTTGGCGACCTCATCAAAAGATACCACAGGTTCAGTTACATAAAGATAGACTTCTTTGTTCATTCCCGTATTCAGCTTTTCTGCTTCAGACAGTACATCTTCCTGAGCAAAAGCCGAGATAGTTCCGAAACCTAAGGTTACGTAAAAGATGGTAACCATTTTTTTTAAATTCCTTTTAGTTTTCATAATGGGTTCTTTTTAGGGTTTATAATTTGTTATGTGCGTCTTTCAATCAAAACTTGAATTCCAAAGTAGGACCGGTATAGAAAATATTGTTGGATTCCCCGGATTCCTTGACAAAGTCCCCGGCTATAAAGTAGGTCGATCTCCATTCGAACTCTATATTCCGGTTTATTTCATAAAGTATTTTCAGCCCAAATGCGCTACCAATGTATGCACTGGAACCGCTATCTGCCGTACGTGTTTGAAAACGAGGAGGAGTATACAATCCATCTTCTCTTGAGGAACGGAAGAAAAAAGCGTAATCCATATAGATGGAAAAATCCTTGAAGGGATAAATCTTGAAATTAGGATGCAATCCATTTAGGTTGACCGGTGTATTGACCGCGGCCAAACTGTAGAGCGCAGGGTTTACAAATAAAGGACTGTAGGTCTGCAACTTGTCATCACCTCTATCCCTATCACCTGAAGAATAGTCAAACTTTAGGCCGAAAGTAGGTTTCCAAGGGGTGTGTATCAATACATATTTGTAATCGAACTCAAAATTGAAAGCGCTTATGGTAGCCTCCCCCAATTCCCCAAACTGATATACCAGCTCTGTATTGAATATCATACGTTTTCCTAAGGTTCCATAACGCCGAATTCCTATGGAATGTCTGGTTTCTTCTCCACTTAAATCGCTAAAACTGGAAAAATCCGAATGAAAACCCAGATAATACAATTCCGTTTTCCCAAGAATCTTTCCCACTTTAAAATCGGTGTAAATTCCCCAAAAGCTTGGATCACTGGAACCACTATCGAACAAGGCAAAGTCATTATCAAAAACGTCGAATTCGGGTTGTACTTCTTTCCCGTAAAATACCTCAATAGCGTTGCTGTTGAACAGGTAATCCACTTTGAATAAATCAAAACTCCTACGCATGTTCGGGCCATCCCTACGAGAAACCAGTCTTCCTGCACCGTAATCCAGTTGCTTTCTTCCGAAGGTTAACAAAAAACGGTTTTGCTTGTCGGGAATGGTAAATTCAATGTAGGCTTGATGAAAGGCCAGCTCATCATCCTCCAAGGTCCTATCCCCTTCGCCGCTCGTAAGGCCGTGAAACAGGTCGGCGAACACCCGTATGCTCTTCCCAAGGTGCAAATTTGCGTGAAGGTTCAAACGCTGGGAATAATAGGTATCGTCTTCTTCGGTATAATTTTCGTTCAACGTACTTTCAAATCGGGGCCTGTACTGGCCTCCTAGCGTTAAATATGCATTTTTGTTCGTGCCAAGGGGTATAAATTTGAGGCCTTGGGCAAACATTCTTTCATATTCGGAGGCGGTTTCTTCATTTTTCAGATAACTATAATCCTCATCTCCGCTATCATCCATGAACAAAGGAGGTTCTTTTTTTTGTTCTCGCTCTTCTTGTGAAAACATGTGGGAATTGGGCAGTACGATAAAAAAGCCAAGGAATAGGATCAGTTTCTTCATTTCCATAGGTTGATCGGTTCAAGAACTCGCCTAGGTAAAGTTTGCCCAGAAATATATCCTGTGCATTAATCCTGATTAAGAAATGCGTTATTTTGATTGTAAATATTTGCTTTTTGCCTTGCTCAATGCTTCTGGGGTAACTCCGAGATACGATGCTATCATTTTTTGGGGGATACGTTCGGCAACTTGTGGATAAGTAGCAATAAAGTGTTCGTACCTTTCAATAATGGATGAACTCATGAGCATGATAACACGTTGTTGCAGGGCCATCATCCGATTTAACACTTTGGGCGTATTCCTTTTGGCAAAAGCAAGGGTCTTTTCACGGACCAAAACCTTAGAATCTTCCAGTGCATCTACAAAAAGATCGGCCGGGGCATTGGGTGGCAGGTGATCGGTAATGCCCGAACCTTCCGGACCGAAAAGAAAAATATGTTCTTTTCCTTTTTCATCAATGGAATAACAGCGCAATAAACCCTTCCTAACAACAAATACTTTGGTATCTCTATCTCCCTGTCTTTGTAAGATTTGCCCCTTTTTAACAGTTATGGTTTTCATGCACTCCAAACTTATCGTTGAAATTGTTGCTGAACATTAATCCAAATTAAGAAATGTTTGATTCGGTTAGATAGGTTTACACGTCCACATAGAAAATACACCAATATTGTTAATCTTGGTTTAAATTCAATATCTGTTCAATTATTTTTATAATTTGTTGAACAAATTCAAGTTATGAAAATATCCGCGATGGGTGTCGTTGCATTTACCACCCTTGTTTTAGTTACGGTGACCATAATGGCAAGTATGAATTTTCCTTTTAACTGGGTTTTCTATGTTACCATTATAGGTCAGGCCCTTGTAATATATATGGTATATAAAGTTTTGACAGACAACTATAGTACGGTTAAAACCTTCGATGACTTTTACGAAGACAATCCGATTAAAGAGGAAGAGTAAGGATCAGCGATTTTCTTTAGTTTTACCTCTTGCCGCTTTTCGGAATCAGGCCAGCTTTATGCAGAGGACCAATAAAACGATATTCGCAAGAATCAAGAAGGCGGATAGAAGACGGTTTTTGAACTTAAGACCGAGTATGAGCCCAACCAGGGATACACAGAGTCCGAAAATCAAGTATATACTTTGCTTTTTATACCTCAGGATTTCATCGGAATCCAGCAAATAGAATTCCTGCAAACGCGCTTCCGGTTTAAAAAGTTCGTTAACAAAGTACATGATGGCGAGCACCGCCATTGAACCCAATACAAATAGAAGGGGAATCAGAACATGTTCGTTTATTTTGTCAAATTCTTTCTTCAAAAAATCAACTTGTTTTTAATCGGACCGATTTTACTTTTCGCTTAAGGAACAGGACCAATACCCGTATCAATAAAAAAATAAGGGTCCCGTAAACACCAATTATAACCAATAAGGAAGGGACTATAACGCCAAATGAAAGACTTAAGATCATCAATACCAGGATACCCGCCAGAATACCATAAGTCCAACGTAAAAGAAGGGGCTTCAATTCTACGAATTTTGGTTTTTCCAAACGTTTCTTTTCGGTTCGCTTGAGATAGACCACAAAACCAGTCAATGCCAAAAACCCTGAGGTAATACCAAAGAAGGCGTAAACCATTTTGAGCATCCATCCTCCCCAATCCCCAAAATGCATGGATTCTTGAATATAAAACAACTTCGCTCCCAGACCCATTTTTCGAATATCCAGGCGATGCACCTCCTGTAACGTTTCTTTGTCCAAAGTCAATTGAAAATGACTGCGTTCAAAGGCCGTTCTTGGTACTATTCCTCTTACGGTTACTACACCATTGCCATTCGTGGAGGGAGCAAAACTGGTAGGTTCGAGCTCTGGAAAAAGTCTTCGGGATGCTTCATAGACCTCTAGATAATTTACGGAAAACGCGGCATCTTCTTCCTTGGAAAACTTCTTTTCCTCAGGGGGTTGATACACCCCAGGCCTATCCCCCACAATAGGTCGCTGCAACAATCCTTGTAAACCCAACCAAGCACCTGTAATGGCAATCACCAAGTTAAATACCAATGTTGTTACACCGATCAGTTTGTGATAATCGGCCATGGTGATCCGTAAATTTTTCCTTCGGATAGTGGCAAACAGTTGCTTTTTCATGAAGTTACCGTAAATCCAAAAACCGGTAAGGGTAGAAATTAAAAGGGCTATTCCAGCAATACCTACAAAATAACGCCCAAACAGCCCTTCATAAAGTCTTACATGAATGTTTCGGATAAAGTAGCCAATGGATCTAAAAGAGTCCCTTTGGCCCACAACCTTCCCCGTGTATGGGTCTACGAATATTTCCCAAGCCTTGATGTCCAAACTACTGTTTTGCTCCACCGCAGTAACAATCCAATTTTTATCTGGACTCCTTGGAACGCCTATATATCCGACAGATTTGTCTCCATAAACTTGTCTTACGCTATCTACAACAGCGGCGATTTCAATCCGTTCACCTCGTACATCTGATGGGACGTCATAATAATCGGAATTGACAAACTCGTCAATTTCCGTTTTAAACAGGGCAACGACTCCAGTGATGCTCAATATGGCAATTACGACACCTGCATAGAGGCCCACCCAGTTATGGATGGACCACATTTTTTTCTGGAGCCGTTTGGCGAATTTGCCCATGGTTTTTTAAAATGAATATCCTACGCTCAACAGATAATTCCTCGGTGCTCCCGGAAATACACGTCCGGCATTAAGACCACCGATAAAGTAGCGATCGTCAAAGATATTATTAAAATTGGCAGATAAATCAAAATTGCCATATCGATAGAAGATTCCAGCGCGTGCAGTGAAATAGTCAGGGAATTCTATTATGGGTCTTACGGCATTTGGTACACCTGAAGGAACCCTGCTATTGCTGACGTAACGACCTCCTAGTCCGAGACCCAAATTTTTAAGAAACCCTGAGGTTACGGTGTATTTGCCCCAAAATCCTGCAGTATGCTGTGGGTTATTGTTCTCAAGTTCCAATCCTTGATTTTCAATATCTTGTTCCACATCAATCTCATTGAACGAGTAGTTGGCCGTCAATGTGAAATTACTATTTATTCTACCATGGACTTCAAATTCCAAACCCCGGCTTACTTCATCCTCCAATTGAATAAACTGGGGAATTGGACCTGCAAAATTAGGGTCTTCGATTATACGTCCAGTCCGGTCAATAGTATACAGGCTCAATTGTGCCAACAAACGTTCCTGAAAAAAGGTAGCTTTAGTTCCAAATTCAATCTGGTTACTTTCCAAGGGGTCAAAAGTCCTGTCCTCATTGGGAGTGAATCCGAACGGCAAGAACTGTGGGCTGAACGATTGGGTATAGCTTCCGAAGAAATTGAAGTTATCGTTAAGGGAATAAGTAACTCCAAAACGGGGAAGGAGCACATTATTATCGATTAATCCATCCGGTTGTGTACCGCCTGTTCCCGTAACTGCCGTTTGATCTAGATTTTCAAATCGTAGGCCCAATAGGAACTTAAACTTTCCGGTAGAAATCAAATCTTGCACGTATAACCCCCGATAACGTTCTTCAGTTTCAGCAGGGGTAACCAAATTATTAAAGTTAACATCCAATTGACCGATATTGGAAAAGACCTGTCGGTTTTCAAATCGAAGATTGGGGACTCCATTGGCCTCGCCCTGCGCATTTCTGGAAAATGATTCTCGAAAGGTTTGATAATAATCCCAACCGGCAACAACCTCGTGCTTCACACTTCCCGTGTTAAATTTCCCGACCAAATAGGCAGTAACAAATTCAGAACCACCGCTAGTTTGCCTATCGATAATGGTCCTTATCAATTCCGTACCATCTGAAGTAAATTGATTCGAAGACCGCGTCTCAATAAAGTTCTGATCAAAATCTGACTGGGTGTACGAAACATTAAAGGAAAGGTTATCATTAAACTCATGCGTTCCCGAAACTGTGAAGAAAACCTGGGAATTCTCTCGGCTGTCGTAAGGTTCTGCCGTGCTGAAACTGATGGGCAGCGCAAATAAATCCTCTTGTAATACCGGCATACCCCTGTCCACACCGGCTTGGTCATTATTGATAACCCCAACAATATCTACGTTGATACGGGTTTTGTCCGTTGGTAAATACGAAATAGAAGGTGCGAAAAGGAGACTCCTAAATTTGATGAAATCCCGAAAGGTTTCCGAATTTTCGTGACTTAAGTTCAAACGGTATAAAAGTTTTTTATCCTGGGTCAAAGGACCTGTAATATCCGCTGTCGCCCGTTTTGTGTCAAAGCTTCCATACGTATAAGTAGCTGAAGCCCTGTTCACGTCCAATGGCTTTTTGGTCACCGCATTGATGACTCCACCCGGGGAACTATTTCCAAACAAAGCAGCAGCAGGACCTTTAATAAATTCTATCCGTTCGTATTGGGTGGCAATGGTAGAACTGGCAAAATCAGGAGAGACTAAAGCACGGTTACCGTTGATGTAGTCATGGCTTACCCGAAATCCCCGGGAAGTAAAGTTATCCCCAGTCCTCGTTTGGGTAACCCCGGCAATATTTTCGGTCACCTCATTCAATCGGAAGAGTGCCTGATCTTTGATGATTTCCTTGTTCAGTATCGATATGGCCTGCGGGACATCCTTTATTTTGGCCCCGGTACGGGTCCCTGCAAAGGTTATGTCGGGTCGGTAATCCGTGGTCTTCCGACCTATTATTTCAACCTCCTGTAATCGTTCGGTTCTATTTATGAGTTGGGCATCCACAACAACAGCGTTTCCATCCAAGGTAACCTCAGCATTATAATCTGCGTATCCGATATAAATAATTTCCAAGGTGTAGGTCCCATTGGGAAGCCTGTTAATGGTGTATTCCCCATTTTTGTCCGTGGTAGTACCTTTGGTCGTGCCCAATAAATAGACTTGGGCATATTCTAAAGCCTCACCTTTATTATTGGTCACCGTACCTGATATGGTAGATTGAGCTTGTATAAAATTGAACCCCAAAAACAATAGGGCAACTGTAAAATTTTTCATAGTGGAGGTTATTGTGGTAATAAGTCTGAGTTGTTGATAAATAGTAAGGTATTTCCAAATTGTGAACTGGCATCTGGAACGAGAATGAAGGTCCCAAAATTTCCGTCAACTCCATTGGGAAGACCGATGACGGCATCATTACTTATACGTTGTTCGTTCACTGTGGCCCAAATCGGCAAAGGAATAATTGACTGAAAAGGAAAGACAATTTCTTTATTTCCCTGGAAATCGAGAACCCCGAATGAGTCAGGAAGACCCAATCCGATAAAAAGCTCATCAACAGGCAAGATATCAAAACCTGCTCCTCTGGCATCGATAAACAGTTGCACATTATCCACTCCTGGACTTAGTGCAATTGCATCAAGACCAACGAAAGTGGGTGGCAGCGTATTTTGGTTAAGTACTTTTTCCACAAGCAAGAGTTCTGGCGCAGAAGCCTCACCGATTACATAAAGCGTGTAAGATCGTAAAGCAGCCAATTCAGCATCCAGTGTTAGCGTTTGGTCGCCATAGGCTACTGCTAGGGCAACGGTACCCTCAGCTCCTTGTGCCACGTTTAAATCGATATTGTAATATGTTGTGTCAACAGACCCCGCATTTACCGGTTCCCCTGCCAATTCAACTGCCGCCACATTGAGGGCGGCCGTATTGGGGCCATCCACCGCATTTACCAACAGTACTTGGGCATTGGCAGGATTCACATCAACACGGGTCAAATCTTGGGTTATCTGATCCCCGCGAGATAATATCAAACGCCATACAAAACGCCCAGCGGTTTCATTTGTAACCTCAAAGGTAGGAGTCAAACTGCTGGAGTCACTCAAGGTGACGGAAGATCCTTCTGGCGAGGAGTCCAGTTCCCAGCTAATGTCGAAGCCGAGTCCGTTTACGTCGGTTGACTCGCCTGCATTCAATTGTATCGTTGTACCTGATTCTTCAGTAAAAATCACCTGATCTTCACCGGCATTGGGAAGAAGTACGGTAAATTCTTTTTCGTCAAAATCACTACATCCGATAATGACTAAAAAAGAAGTGAGTATCAAATAGATATTTCGCATAGTGTCTTGGTTTAGAAGCAGCAAAAATATCACTATTTTTAAATAATCTAAATTAGTTCAGCGCTTATATCAGAAGCTTTTATGTTAAATTTTGTGTACTGCACCCATCCTTTGCACAAATGAGGGTATGTTGAGTAGTTGTAGGGTTGTCAACCGCTTTGAAAAGTGGAAATATTGGTATAAAACTTCAGAATTTTTATCGTGAATTGAATCATTTTTCCTTTAAAAATGAATCAAGATTTGTTTGCAAACATAAAGACACATCAAATTTGAAACTACCCAAAATCTGTCCGAAACTATCCCACTTACCTAAGAGGAAAAAAAGCCCACAAAGTGTTAAGGTCATTTCTAGAAATCAAAGGGAGATACCGATTCCGTTCATGGGACAGAAAAACGATTAGCGAATACCCCGATGAAGGAAAATCAGTGGTTTTGATTCGCGGTTCCGCCTTCTCTCGAACCAATAGGAGAATTTGAAAAATCTGACAGAAAAACTCTTGATATGGGTTCAATACAGTTTAAGCATTGGTATGTAAAAATCTATCTTGATAGGTTTTGGGGCTCATTCCGCGGAGTCTTTTAAACATTCTATTGAAATACGAACGATTTTTAAATCCACATGTCAAAAATATCTCTGTGATGCAGTAGCGAGAATCCTGTAGCATTTGCGAGGCTCTTAATATGCGCTCATTGTTGATAAAATCCACTGGCGATATACCGAACTCATTCCTAAATACTTTGTGAAAATTACTTTTGCTCATACAGGCCTTTTCGCTTAACTCCTCTATGGTAATATTGGCTCCTAGATTTTCACGAATATATTGAACCACGAAGGCAAAGCGATGGCTCCCAGACAATTTTTTGGCCTGATTTTGATACGTTTTTCTGGAATTCGCCTGTAGTATGCGAACGACGAGCTCGTGCAACATATTGGAAACAAAAAAGTCTTTGGAGGGATGGTTTTCGGTATACAGATACACCAATCTGCGCAAGATTTGATAGATGCCGGGATCATTCGTGAAATGAAAATTATAATCCATAAGACACCACTCGGCCCCATCAGCTTTCGTCATTTTTTCGTTCATAACCTGAATCACATTTTGAATCCGATCCTCGGCAATCTCCATAGCCAGGCACTGGGTAGGGTTATCCCTTCGCGCTTCCGGGAAATCGATGCACATAAGTTCGTTGGCCGGTAAAATAAGGGATTCCCCAGGCAAAAAATCAAAGGAATTCCTGTTCCTTAGGTGCATTATCTTTTTTCCTTTGAACATGCTCGCCAAAACCGGAGTGCCAAAACGGAGTTCCACCCGTTCTGCCTTGGCGTGTGTCTCAAAAATATGCAGCGCAGAATCGGTCAACTCATAAGAGGTTTGATTCTCGACCAGATCAATCAATCGTCTCGAAGCATAAAATGAATCAGGAAGTTGCATTCATTTGTTTTGTTTAATAAAAATCTAAATTGTTTACACAATTTTTATAAATATCTCTAAAATATACACCTTTTTATGATAAAATCATAAAATATGATTGTATTGTTCATACGTTTTATACAATTGTTCAAAGCGATACAGTGGGTTGCTCACTACCTTGGAAGTGAATGAATTGGACAAGTTAACAATACATAAATTTTGATACCATGAGTAATGTAAGCACAACTGAAGAACAGGCTTTGGTGAAACCAAAGTTTAAGGACCAATATGACAATTATATTGGTGGAAAGTGGACTGCCCCGGTCAAAGGGCAGTATTTTGACAATATTTCCCCGGTAGATGGGAACAGCTTTACCAAAGTGGCCCGTTCGACCGAAGAAGACATTAATTTGGCTATAGATGCTGCATGGGAAGCAGCACCTGCCTGGAACAACAGTTCCGCTACGGAACGCAGTAACCTCTTACTGAAAATTGCAGATGTCATGGAACAGCACTTGGAAGCACTGGCCCGTGCTGAGACCTGGGACAATGGCAAGGCACTGCGCGAAACGATGGCAGCGGACCTACCCTTGGCAGTGGACCATTTCCGATATTTTGCCGGGGTTATTCGTGCTGAGGAAGGAACAGTGAGCGAATTGGATGCCAGTACCATCTCCATGAACATTAAAGAGCCGCTCGGGGTAGTTGGTCAAATAATTCCTTGGAATTTCCCCCTATTAATGGCGACTTGGAAAGTAGCCCCTGCCCTCGCCGCAGGTAATTGTGTGGTACTTAAACCTGCAGAACAAACCCCGGTGGGCATTATGATATTAATGGAATTGATTGAAGGGATCTTACCGGCCGGAGTGCTCAACGTAGTGAACGGTTTCGGGGTTGAAGCTGGCAAACCACTGGCCTCAAGTCCGCGTATCAATAAAGTGGCCTTTACCGGAGAAACCACTACGGGTCAACTGATAATGCAATACGCATCAAAAAATATAACCCCGGTTACTTTGGAGCTCGGTGGAAAAAGTCCGAACATTTTCTTTGAAAGCGTTATGGACGCTGATGACGATTTCTTTGACAAATGTCTGGAAGGTGCTGCCATGTTTGCACTGAATCAAGGTGAGGTTTGCACCTGTCCTTCCCGAATTTTGATTCAGGAAAGCATTTACGATAAATTTATAGAACGGGTCATCGAACGCGTACAAGCCATTAAGCTTGGCCATCCTCTAGACCCCACTACGATGATGGGCGCCCAAGCATCCAATGACCAATATCAAAAAATCCTAAATTATATTGATATCGGAAAAGAGGAAGGGTGCGAAGTATTGACCGGTGGTGCGGCAGCCTATAACGAAGGTCTGGAAGGAGGATATTATATTCAGCCCACCCTTTTGAAAGGCAACAACAAAATGCGCGTGTTCCAAGAAGAGATTTTCGGTCCCGTAGCCTGTGTTACCACCTTTAAGGACGAAGTAGATGCTGTGGCCATCGCCAACGAAACACTGTATGGCCTTGGTGCAGGGGTATGGACAAGGGATACCCATCAGGCGTATCAAATATCTAGGGCAGTGCAAGCAGGTCGGGTTTGGGTGAATTGTTATCACCTCTATCCAGCGCATGCCCCATTCGGAGGATATAAAAAATCAGGTATTGGAAGGGAAACCCACAAAATGATGCTGAACCACTATCGGCAGACCAAAAATATGCTGATTTCCCACGATAAAAATGCTCTTGGATTTTTCTAGATCATGGTCCAACGTATATTGATTACCAAAGAAGCTGAACGGGTCGTAGATTCCTTGAAAAAGGAACATGGCCCGCTCATGTTTCATCAAAGTGGCGGATGTTGCGATGGATCATCGCCCATGTGCTTCCCAGAGGGAGAGCTCATGCTGAACGAGACCGATATGTTTTTGGGCACAATAGCCGACTGCGGTTTTTACATGTCCAAAGACCAGTTTGAATATTGGAAACACACCCAGCTCACCATGGATGTGGTGGAAGGGCGAGGGTCCAGTTTCTCTTTGGAAATTCCCTTGGGACTGCGTTTTGTCATAAAATCGCGAATATTCAATGACAGCGAACTCGAGAGCTTGGAAAAAAGCGAGAACACCTCCAAAGGTTGATTTTCCCATGTCGAAGCACCTATTCAGTCCGCTCAAAACTTGATGACTTTTCATAAGGCTCGAGATACACCCAAGTACCGCTCCAGCAGCATTTTATAAACGGAAGACGGCCAATTCGCACAAAAAGCCAAAATCGATATCCTATTTTTCGCGTATGAACGGGACATATGCTTAAAATTATAATATCCTTAACAGGTACGCCTGGATCAAATCCCATAGATTTGTGAGGAGGTGAAAATGGGATATCGATATATTGGTGCATTTCTTTTCCTGGCAATACTATTGCTAAAAACATCCGCTTTTCATAATTATGAGCACGGCCATTGTCATGAGGAGCATCAAACCCCTTGCGAACTTTGTGTGTATATGATAAGCTCCCAAATTGCAGAAACGCTTGTCACGAATCCATATATAATTCCTAAAAAAATATCAGTAGTCATACGTGCCGTCGTCGTTTCCGTAATCGAAGTCCGCTATACTTTTGATACTCCAAAAACGGATTTGTTCTCCAGACCCCCTCCTCCCCTTATTTATTCTGTGTAAGGACATAAAGAGGTTTCCTTTTGAAACTCATTTTCTGTTATTCCCTACCTAACGGTCAAAAATTTTTTGATACTTAAGTCTGGGTCATAAACCATAAGTACAACTATCTTTTTGTACGAGTCCGTTAGAACCGTATAAATCCATTTATGATTTTAAAAATAAATCAATGATCATTACAAATAACCTTTCTAAAAACTATGGGGGACAGACCGCGCTTGACAGTCTGAACCTAAGCGTGAAAACAGGTGAGATTTATTGCTTGTTAGGTGCCAACGGTGCTGGCAAGACGACAACCATAAACTTGCTATTGGGTTTTATAGAACCCTCTTCGGGCAGTGCTTTCATCAATCAGTTGAATGTTCATGAAAACCCAAAGGCTACGAAACGATTTTTGGCCTATATCCCTGAAAACCTGATGCTGTATCCGAGTCTTTCGGCTCTGGAAAACTTGGATTACTTTTCAGGGATAGCCGGTAAGAAAATTTCTGCTTCAGACCTCGAGGTGTTTTTGAACGAAGCGGGATTACAACCCGAAGCCTTCAACAAACGCATTTCAACCTTCTCCAAGGGAATGCGCCAAAAAGTAGGTATTGCCATCGCTTTGGCCAAAGAAGCAAAAGTCCTACTCCTGGATGAACCAACCTCAGGATTGGACCCCAAGGCCAGTAATGAATTTGGGTTGCTATTGCAAAAGCTTCGAAACAAAGGCGTGGCTACCTTGATGGCCACCCACGACCTTTTTCGCGCCAAGGAAGTAGCCACTCATATCGGTATAATGAAAGATGGTAACCTGAAACAGCAATTGGTTGCATCAGACATTACTTTACAAGAATTGGAGAAAGCCTATCTCCAAACTATGGAATATAAAGCGTTGGCGTTATGATATCGAAGACTTTTCTCAAAGAAACCAAGGAACTTTTAAGAGAGGGACGTGTACGTATCGCTTTTGTCGTAGTGATTCTTTTGTTGGGCGTATCTGTTTGGATAAGCGCCAGGCAATATGAAAATGTCAACCAACAGTATGAAATCGCAAAAACTGCGGAACGCGCCATTTGGGACAACCAAGGAGAAAAAAATCCGCACTCTGCGGCGCACTACGGTACCTACGCTTTTAAACCAAAATATCCTCTTTCTTTGGTTGACCAGGGAGTGGATAAGTACGCGGGATCCTCCATTTTCTTAGAAGCCCATAATCGGAACGAAGCACAGTTCAGTGCGGCAACTGACCAAACCGGTTTGGCCCGTTTTGGGGATTTGACCCCCGATTTTATCTTATTGTTTATTATTCCTTTGTTTATCATCCTACTGGGATATAACAGCTTTACCAAAGAACGTGAAATGGGGACCCTTACTTTACTGAAAAGCCAAGGGATTTCCAGTTGGAAATGGATGCTGGGTAAATGGGCCGCCCTTTTTCTGCCCATTTTTTGTATAACGGCCCTACTTTTTTTGATTGCCGGCTTTTTGTTGAACGGATTGGAGAATTTTGGCGTCTTTAGCTGGTCTTCGCTTTTCACTTTATTCTTGGTTTACATCGCATACTATATAGTATTTACGAACCTTGTTTTATTGATTTCGGCCAAAACGAAAAAATCAGGTATTTCTCTAGTAATTTCTCTTTGCGTTTGGATTATCGCTTGCCTTGCTGCTCCAAAAGCCGCCAGTAATATTGCAGAAACCAAGCATCCCTATCCCACACGGCAAGAGTTTGCCGCAAATGTGCTGAAAGATAGAAGAGAGGGGGTCGATGGACATAACCCGTGGAGCAAGGAAGCAAAACTTTTGGAAGTCCGGGTACTTCAGGAGTACGGAGTAGATAGTCTGCACCAGCTACCCTTCAATTTTGACGCCTACCGCATGCAAAAAGGGGAAGAACATGAGGCCGAGGTCTATTTGAAACATTACAACCATTTGAAGAACCAGTATTCCAAACAGACTCAGGTGTATCGCGGTTTAGCTGCGATTTCACCCTATCTCCCCACACGCTTTTTAAGTATGTCCATTGCCCACACGGACTACGCTACCCATTGGGACTTTGCCGATGCCGCCGAAGACTACCGCGTCGCTACCCAGAAATTCCTGAACGATAATTTCGCAGAAAACTCCAATTATGGCGATTGGGGCTATAGAGCGGATGCCAGTTTTTGGAAAAGTCTGCCCATTTTCGAATATGACCCTCCTGAATTGGATTTCATTCTTTCAGAGAATTTCTCCAACATACTGATTTTAGCCTTTTGGATAGCATCCTCTTTCGGGTTATTGATACTGTTCACCAAAACCATCTGACCATGTTTTCCTATAACTTTAAGTACGAATTAAAACTACTCTTGCGCAGTCGATGGATACAACTACTGAGTATTATTTTACTCCTCTTATTTGGATTTTCAACCTTTAACGGCCTCCAAAAAGTAGAAAAGAGAAAAAAAGATATCCGCGCGGCCTATGTAGAGGTCCAGGAGAACGATGAAAAGATGTTAAAACTTTTGGATTCGGTAGAACGCGGCATGGAGGTAAGTGTACCAAGATGGACCATTCCCACGAGTCCAATGGCAGTTGGCAATTACCATCCCAGAGTAGCGGCCATGGAACCGCAATCCATGGCATTTATCGCTACAGGACAGGCCGATTTGTTCACCCATTATGTAAAGCCCAAGGTATCCGGTAACGATTTCGCTATGAACTTTGCCGAGATGACCAGCCCCGTTCAATTATTATTCGGCAGTTTTGACCTGGCGTTCGTTATCATTTACTTGTTGCCGCTGCTCATCATTGCCTTCTCCTATGATATTCTTTCCGCGGAGAGAGAAAGTGGTTCTCTCAGGCTGTTGGCTGCCCAACCCATCAAAATCCATACTTGGGTATTGCAAAAACTGGGACTTCGTTTTTTTTGGTTGACCCTATTGGTCGTTTGTTCTTTGACCCTTGTTTTTTTAGTGACCGGTCTTAACCCACTTGGACAGCTTGGGGTTTTCTTTGGCTTGTTACTTTTGACCTTGGGCTACATGCTTTTTTGGTTCTCCTTGGCATTTTTGGTCAATTTAGGGGTAGGGAATTCAGCGAGAAATGCAGTCATGCTCTTGGGCCTTTGGGTAGCGTTTGTGCTATTGGCGCCTTCCCTACTGAATCAGATGGGGAACACCCTATATCCCATGCCATCTCGTACCTTGATGATCAACGAAATGCGGAATCTCAAAGCAGAAGTTACCGAAAGACAGGATGAAATATTGGACAATTTCCTCCGCGACCATCCGGAGTATGCGATTAACGACACAACCCAATTCCGAGGATTCTACCACCGCTATATGGCTTCCCAAAGATTGATAAAAGAAGAGCTATCGCCAATAGTGGACGCCTATGAAGCACAATTAAAAGAGCGACAGGACTGGGTGGACCAGTTTAAATGGATATCTCCTGCAGTAATCGTTCAGGAATCACTGAACCAAATGGCAGGTACCTCTACACAGGACTATGAAAATTTTAGAAAGCAAGTAGTACGTTTTGCAGTCGGTTGGCGAGAACATTTTATGCCTTTTCTTTATAACAACAAGAATTTCACCCAAGAGGATTATCCTCAATTACCAAAATTTCAATACGAAACAAAGGCTTATGCTTCTTTTGCCACAGTTCCAATACTATTTTTGATTTCGGTTGGACTCTTTACCATTGGGTTCCTGTTTTCCGGAAAAACCAAAAAAGGGGAGCTACTTACTTCGAGCTGATATGCAAAGGTTGCTTTTTTTAATTCTTTGGTTAGGGGTCTGGGAGGCAACGGCGCAGCAAAACACGGATAATTTCCCACCGCCCGAGACCCCGGTCACTATTAAGGCTTTCAGAGCTAAAGGGACAATAACCGTAGATGGACGATTGGATGAATCTGACTGGGATTTGACGCAACCCATCACCGAATTTTTCCGTGTAGAACCTGTACAAGGAGGTACTATCAAAAACCCCTCAGAAGTCCGCATCCTTTTTGATGATAAAAACATCTATTTTGGTGTTTTTGCGCTGGATTCGTTAGGTAAAAAAGGAGTCCGCATGCAAGATTTGAGCAGGGATTTCAATGGACTGGAAAACGATGTGTTCGGCATCCAAATCGACGCGCAAAACACCAAGCAATATGCGGTTTCCTTTCAAACAACCCCTTATGGTAATCAACAGGATGTCCAGAATTTTAACGATAACATTCGGGACGAAGACTGGAATGCCCTATGGCGTGTACGTACCCAAAGAACAGATAGCGGATATTATGCCGAATTTGCCATTCCTTTTAAATCCATTCGCTATGACAAACCTGTGGAAGGTATCCCTGTGGAATGGGGCGTTACTTTCTTTCGATTGGCCCGCAAAGACTATGAGAAAACCGTTTTTCCAGATATACCGCAGTCTTTTTCTGAAAATCGAATGACCTATGCCGCGAAACTTACCGGTTTGGAAGTCCCTCCGCCCTCGGCCAATATTCGAATAGAACCGTATGCACTGTACCAATATGACGAAAATAAGGAAGGTAGTGTTTTGGTGGATAAACTGAACAACCCGAAAATCGGCGGGGACGTCAAATGGGCCATTAGCCCCAACGCCGTGCTCGACCTGACCATAAATACTGATTTTGCCCAGGCAGATGTGGACCAAGCAGTGAACAACTTGGAACGATTCAACATTTTTTTTCCTGAAAGACGACAGTTCTTTTTAGAAAATTCCGGTATTTGGGCAGGTGCCGGTAATAATTTTGTACGGCCCTTTTTTAGCCGTACCATAGGTCTTTCCAACGCTTTTAATGCTGCCCCCGCTCCCTTGGATCTTGGGGCAAGATACACGGATAGAAATGAAAATCGAACGCTGGCGGCGCTTGCTGTACGCCAGCGGGAAACGGATGATAGTCCCGGTGCCATCTTTGGTGTAGGGCGATATATCCAGAACTATGGCCAGGAAAATAATTTTGGCGCCATGGTCACTTATCGTCGGGATGATGCCCTAGGCAGTCTTGACCTCGAGAGTCAAAACAATACTACCATTTCCGTTGACGGATTTATACGTCCCAAAAGTGAGATTACCTTGTCCTACTTATTGTCTACATCCATAGACAGTGAAACCGATAGTCAAGGATATTCAGGCCGACTTTTTGCAGGTGCGTTCACAAACAATTATTACTTGGGTTATGTAAACTACTTTATCAGCGAAAACTACAATCCCGACATGGGTTTTGTGTTCCAAAAAGATGTGATGTACCATACTACGGGCGGATATGCTATTTTACGTCCAAAGTGGCTGCCATTTGTACGCCGTTGGGACCCCGGAGCGTTTTTTGATTATTTTCACGATTTCGAGGATTTCGGAAATTTTCAACAGGCACGATTGTACATCTTCCCCATTTTTACCTGGTTTAAGGACAATAGTTTTCTGGAAGTTTCTCTCACGCCTACTTGGCAAAATATCAATTTTAACTTTGCCCCTCTAGGTCTTGAAATTGAAGAAGGGCGCTATAGTTATACCCAATATAGGCTTCGCTATAATTCCGACAGGTCAAAAAAGTTCTCAGGTTCAATACAATATGATTTTGGTAATTTCTATAACGGCATTCGAAATTCAGTAATAGCGGGATTACGATACGCGCCCATCCCCCACATCGCAATGAACATAGACTACGAAAACAACAATTTAAATGGTGTTGGAATCCTATCCGAAGATTTGAACACGGATCTATATACGGGAACTTTGCGCTTGGCATTGAATCCAAGGGTGCAGTTGTCCACTTTCTATCAGTATAACAGTTTTGACGAACAAGGACGATGGAACGTGCGTTTCAGTTGGGAGTACATGCCCCTATCCTTTATTTATGTTGTGTTAAACGATACACAAACCGATTTTTTTGATCCCGTACAACGAAGTACCCAGTTTATCAGTAAGATTACTTTTTTGAAACAGTTTTAGCAAGAAAAAAAGTCCCTCAATTAGGGACTTTTTACATTTGACCAACTCAAAAGGCTCAATGCTACTCTTGGAGTACAAAAAGATGTGTGGCGATTCCACCGTTGGACACGGTGTAAATGTTGGTTGCTGTATTGGTTTCTGGATCATACTCATAATACCCATTTACTCCTTCGGTGGGATTGAAGGTTTGAAACAAAAGCTTACCGTCCACTTGATACGACAAGGGATAGGAAAAGCCCGCTGTAAAAGGTATTCCTGGAATTACCTCAGCTGTTTGGGCATTTAAATCTATCCGTGTCCATCGCATATTTGGGCTATTGGTCACTAAATTGGCGAGCTCGTTGAATTGTTCATCGGTTATCATACCTGAAGCTAAAAGACCCAGTAATTCATTTACCCTGGGCACGTCCGCTTCTGCTGTCATTACGGCATAAGCAATACCATTTCCACCGTAAATAGCTCCGGTGCAAAGCTGGGCCACGGAATTTTGGAAACCGATGAAATTGACCGGATTAAAGGAATAATCTGGGTCAAAGTCAATACTATTGGCGGGAATCTTCAAAATTTGAGGTCTTGATCGCGCAGGAGCCGTGGGACCAAATTGAAAATCAAGACTGTACTGACCTTGTGTCAAGATAAAGATATTGCCTTCTTCATCAACCATAGGGTTTTCCATACCTCGGGTCAAGGGATAGGTCGCTTCCTCAAAAACCATGGTTTTTTCCCAGGACATGGTGTTCAGGTTGACCACTTCCACGTAAATATCGTTGGCATCATAAAACTGGGGCGAAACCCCAGAATTAGTGGTCAGGGGAAGAAATACCCTATCATCCTGAATACGGTGTATAATGTGAAAGTAGGAATTGGTCTGGTCAGGAAGTGCTTCTACTTGTACCGCGTTGGGCATAGGAATTTCCTGAATGAATTCCATAGAGGTCGGATTAAAGAGAAATAAGCTTGGCGTATCAAAAATGGTGTATACTCCGAGATTATCGTTAATAATCAAAACTTGCGACAAGCTCGCTTCCAAAGCCAACGAACCAGCACTTACAATTTGGTTGGTCTCGGGGTCCACAGCATATCGGTCCAACTCTAGATTATCTGAATCCAAAGAAGCTCCGAAAGCTAAAAACTTGTAAAATGTTTGGGGGAAATAGTTACTGAACGAGGCAGCGTTCCCGGTAGTCAAATCCAAAGCGCCCGTGGGGCGTTCTTGGGAGTAATTGGTGAAATAGGAGAAGGATGTAGGCGTACTTAGAATCGAAGCTGCCACAAAGCCATCCTTTTGATAGGGCAGATCAGAAATTAATAATTGTTCCCCTTCTACAAGGTTTACGGTTACTTCCGAGACCACTTCTTCAGGCTCACAGGAGAGAATCAACAGAGCAACTGTACAAAGCGCGATGCTGTTTTTGATATTGCTATTCATTTTCATAACATTAAAAATTTGAAATCTCATAAATCAGTTTAAAATTGAAATTGCGTCCGGGCAAGGGAATACTGAAGTTGTTGAACAAGTCTTCATCTGTGATGTTCACTACGTTGAACGCAGCAGTTACCTTATCGTCAAAAAGTCTTAGGGACACTCCAAAATCCAAACGGTTTTGTTCCGGGACGAAGGCATCCGGGGTATTGTCTATGGTATCGCCCGTAGTAATGGGTCGAATGTTAAATACGTCCACATGGGTAAACAGACCGAACAGGTTAAGACCGACCCCGGTATTGAAAATATTATCTGTTCCCCAAGAAAGCTCTGTATTGTAAAAGAATCGAGGTCTATTGGGCAACGGTGTCCCTACCGCATCATCTGTATTCTCACCAGGTAGGGCAAATCTAGCAATGGTATTTTCGACAAAGCTGACATTGGTGTTCCAATTGAACTTGCCCAGGAACTTAACTTTGAGTTCGGTTTCAAAACCTTCAGTATCAATATCCCCGATATTTTCATTTTGCTGTCGTGCCACATTCGGGTTAATGAAGATAAAGTCCCGGCGCTTCCGCAAGAATCCGTTGGCGGTCAAGGTCACCGAATAATCGTCGTTAAAGCGTTTGTTGTACCGAAATCCAAGATTGAAATTATCACTTTCCTCCGGTTGCAGTTCCCCATTCGGGTCAATGTTCTGACCGTCACCCGCAAACTGCACGATCTCCGGAATCAGGAATCCACGTTCATAGGACCCCCGAATGGAAAGGTCGTTGTACATCTGATACTATACACCTGCATTCCAACCTACAAAACCTTCTGTATCCTCAATGGGAATATCGTTCAATCTACTAAAACCTGTCAATTTATAGGTGTAATATTTCAGTGCTGCCGAAAGCTCTACCGATTCATTGAATAATAAATTATCATATTGCAGACCAGCGATATCCTTGGTTATCTGCTGTTCCGGGGCCAAGCCGAATTCGGTGGGATTGTCAAGGTCAAACTCTTTGAGTTCCCGATCTTGATAGGCAAATAAGTTACTAAACGTCAAACTGCTTTTTTTAGGTAACTGAAGTTCCAATGTGGTACGATTGACCATACTTTTCGTAGTCGTCTCAGATAGAATTGGGGCAGCAAATTCCCCACGGGAAGCTTCCACGGTCTGCACAATATCGCCCAACCAGTTGTATTGGTTTGCCGTGGTATCCACGAACTTCACAAATAGGTCGCTGTAGTTGGATATGGTCTTTAATTTCAATTTATCCTTGATGATGGTTTTGTCATACTTGGCAACTACGGCAACATTCTCCCGTTCCCCAAAGGCTTCACCAATGGCAATATTGGATATGGTCAGATTGTTTTGAAACTCTCTGAAGGTATCGAAGTAATTAAAGGTAATTTCCGCATGGTCCGTCCAATTTTTATCATAGGTGCCCATGGTTACTGAGCTGTACTGTAAGCGATATAAGTCGTGAAAGCGCCTTACATTTCCCGTACCGGCATCAACCAACTGGTTATTGTCAGGTCGTCTTACCAAAAGAGGGGCCTCAAAGGTGTAGTCATTATCGGAATAATTGGCCCCGCCGGACACTTTTACAAAGCTTCCGTTTCCATCGGTCAAAGTAACGCTCATATCACCGAAATGGGTGTTGAATGAACCTAAACTGTAAGAAGCCCTGACCCGGTTGACCGTGTTTTCTTCCGTGATGATATTGATACCGCCTCCTAGCGCATCGGATGCCAAGTCCACGGGGAGCACCCCTTTAAAAACATCTACCCTCCTGATCCCAGTAAGGGGTATGGTCGCAATATCTGTCCCAGGGAAAAGAAATTCGATGGGTACCCCATCTACAAACGTTCGTATTGCTGTGCCTTCAAGGCCGTTAATGGATACGTTGGCGGCGTCTCCCAATGACCCGGAGCGCCGAATTCGCACCCCAGATATTTTATCAACGGCATCCGCTAAGATATTGGTTTGGGCCACCACATCCGCCAGTTCAAAACTTCGAATGGTAAGTGCCCGTTCTTCTTGACGCGTGGAGTTTTTGGTGCCCTCTACCGTCACCGCATCAAGCGCCTCAACATTCTCTACCAAAGTGAAGTTCAAGTCAAGATTCGAAGTAAGCTCCACATTTTGCTTTATGGTCTCAAAGCCAAGGGAACTAACGGTTATGACATAGCTTCCTCTACGGACGTTTTGAATTAAATAGCGCCCATTTTCATCGGCAACCGCATATGTATTGTTCTTGTCCAAAACAACATTGGCAAAAGCAATGGGGTCTCCACTTTCCCCACGTACCACGCCTGATATATTGAATCTGTTTTGGGAAAAAAGTGTTGCGGGAATAAGCAACAAGAAAAAGAAGATTTTTTTCATCTCAAGGTTGGTTCTACATTTTCGAAGGGCAAAGCTACTACTTTATTTTTATTTATTCTAAATAAAAATAAAATCAAAAAAGCAGTAACTGAGCTTCAAAATGCAGAAGAAACCTATTCCGTTTTGGAGATACTTTGTAGAACTGGTTGCGGTTCTTCTCTGATTATCGGTTTTTCAGGTATTAACTCAACCTTTCTTTTGGTTTCATGGGGCTTATCTACCTTGGCTCTGGGTGTCAAGTAATACCTACTAATCAATAATCCAGAAATTCCGATTACCAACCAGGTGATGTCCACACTGTATACAAAATGCTGCTTATCGGCGATGGCCTTCCATATCCAATCTCCTGTTACCCAGCCGTTGGCAATGGGAATTAGAAGTCCAAAAAGACTTCCCAAAAAGACATAATTTCGATTCAACTTTCGATAATTGTTCCAAAACAATCCAATGATTGTCAATACCAACCATCCCGAAAAGAAAATGGAGTTGACATAGAAAACACGATCTTCCAGGTCCAGGGGCACTGCTTTATTGGCCAAAAATATAAGAGCAAGCGCCGGAAAGAGCGATAAGGTAATCGCCAAATAGACTTTGGTCACACGATGGTGGAATCTACGTTGTTTGTCCGTGTATTTTTTATTGTCCCGGGCCGTTCGCCAAATCATCACACCACTCATAATGATGTAGCAGGTTATCATGGCCAAAATAAAGTAAATAATTTTGAGAAAGATGCCCCCATAGGTTACATAGTGTAGTTTTATAAGCACATTATAGGCACCTTCCGAATAGGACTTCGTTACGGGTTCTATGGCACCCACCAATTCACCATCCTTGTACCCGTAAACAAAGGTTCCATCGCCGGATATACCGGTGTGATCATCCACTCTAACCGTTATTGTCCCGTCTTCCTTTCCGAAATTGTTGGCATAGATATAGGTGACCTCATTTTCCGGGTAGCCCGAGTTCACCTCGTGAAAAACACTGTTAAAACCTATGTCATCATTTTCCACAAAAGCCGCATCTTCATCATATTTTATGGCCGCAGCGGGAACCACTGCTTTAATGACCTGGGAAGTATCTCCATCAAACAATAAAAAGGCACTTGGGGCCAACAACAAAATAGAAAGTCCGAGAAGCGCACCTGTCACTGCATAAATCATTTGAAAGGGAAGTGCTATAAAACCCAAAGAAATATGACTGTTGGTCCATATTTGCTTCCACTTGCCTTCAACCGTTAAGGAATAAAAGCGATTCACGATATTTTTCCAGTGCGTGAGCAGACCTGTGACTATCGCGAAAAGGAAAAAGAATGCAACCAAACCGGAGAGATAAATTCCGATGACCGGTATTTGATGAAAAAAATGTAGTTCATAAATGGTCCTGCCCATGTGGGTCTTGGGTTCTTTGCCTATGCTTAAAACTTCATAGGTATTTGGGTCGATGGTCGCCGTGAAACGCTCTACAGTACCTTCTTCATCTTTGGTACTACCATAGAACCAAACCAAGGGATTGGATTTCTTGGGGGGAACAATTCCAAATTGGCCCGTGACATTAAAATCAGGTATTCTGTTCGATATTTTATCGATTATAGCATCATAATCCACGGTGGAGGCTTCAACAAGCTCTATTCTTGACTCCGGATTTTCCCACTGGTGAAGTTCGTCCAAAAACAGAGCGACCGCTCCACAGTAAAAACAGATGAACAACGCAAAGCTTATCACTATCCCAGAGACCGTATGGGTATGGAACATCGCATTGTGAAGTCTGGGCTTTAAGGCTTTTAGCTTCATGGCCAATTAGTTGTTTAGATAGATGATTGTCCCAAAAAAAAGAATGAAAAGCAAATATAGGCCCCAAACTTTCCAGCCGTTTTTCATCAAAAAAGCCAGAGCCAACAGGAGTGCCCATAAGATGAAGGAAGTGTATGCCGAAGTTATTATAAGACCTCCTTTTTCTTCAAGCAAACTGCCCAAGGCATTGTGAAAGAGTATCGTTACGAAAAAACCACCCAGAATTCCCGCGGTTATTTTTAGGACGCGTTGTCCAGGACTGGATAGATGTTTTGGATTTGCCGGCATTACAGGATATATTCGGTTATTAATGCGAGGATGCTCAATATCACCAGCACGTAGGCGTATTTTTTGTTCAATGGCAGTAAAATAATGGTAAGCGCCAGGGTAAACATCAAGGTTATTATAAAAATCGTCAGGCCCGTCCAAAAACCGAAGTCCACGGTGAGCATAAAAATACCTGTGATAAAAAGTAGGTAAGCAACAATCCTTACAACAACTGGTGCGGATTTGGCCTTATCCCCAATATGTGATAGGTAGTTCGGTAAATGCTTCGATTTAGCATATAGCAAGAAACAACCTAAAAAAATCAATACGATTGCCATCTTTTCTCTTTATAGCGTTTTTCAGAGGAAACAAACTTAGATATAATTTTTAATTACTCTAAATTAAGACAAAAAAATAGTTTCCCACCGGGTTAATTGAAAAACTTGTTTGGTAAAGATAAAGCAAACCCTATTGGAAAAAAACAACTGTAAACAATATCAAGTTTGGATTTTCTGTTCGCTTGGACCAATTCAAAATGATTTAAAACATACGCGCGAAAAAGTCATGGATTTTGACCTTTTCGCACATTTTTTCAAAAATCTGGGCTACCCTTTTTTTTCTCAATCTCAAGAAATTGGTACACGTACCGATGATCCAGGTGAAAATTAAAGGCAAAAATTCCTTATAAATTTCGTCTTTAAAGGTACTTGCCCTATCGATATAAGGTAAAGTTCCCCACGAATTCCCGCTGGTCCGCTTCGCCGTTTAAGCGAATGATGTACCAATAATCCCCAGTTGGTAACTCCGCAAGTTGATACTGTCCGTCCCAACTGTCTTGATTTCCCTTGAACTGGAACAGAATTCTTCCATACCGGTCAAATATCTTGATAAAGATGTTCGGGTATTGGGTAATATTATCCGGCGCCCAAGTATCGTTCATGCCGTCACCATCTGGTGTAAAGAACTTGGGAATTTCAATATCAATGAATTCCATAAAGATTTCTTGGGTGATACTACAACCGTTTTCATCCGTAACCGTAACCGTATAGATTCCGGTTTCCTCAATATAGAACGTATCCTCGATTACTTCGGGGCCATCATTGTAGCGGAAGGTATAGTTGCCTGAACCTCCTACGGCCAAAGCATCGATTTGGTTAATTTCTCCTTGTCTCAATTCCAAAGTCAAAGGTTCAAAAATGGTCACCTCAAAATTCAGCGTATTGATACAACCATTATTGTGCACCACAGTTACAAAATGAGCCCCTCCGGTCAGGTTTTCGAACTCTGGTTCCAGTTGCATCAAAGCAGTATCATCGGTATCCAAGCCGTATAGTACATCTCCCATCACAGTGGTATCCTCCAATACTACTTGAATTGCGTTTGAGGTAAAGCCGTTACCATCACACTGGTAGAGCACGGCCACTTCGCCTTCCAAGTTGACGCCATCTTGCACTTCAAAAACCTCTGAGTATTCGCAACCGTTAGCGTCTCTTACAAAAACAACGTGCGTACCGCTGGCCAGATCGTTGTATTCAGTGATACCCTGTACAAAATCTGAATCCAGATTGCTGTTTAAGGCCGTGGAATACGGAGCGGTTCCCCCAAGAATTTCAAGAGAAATGGTCCCGTCCGCACTATCGAAACAAATTTCATCGGTCACCGTTGAAATCACATTTAAGGGGGAAGGTTCGGCGATATTAAACTCAATAAGTTCAAAACAGCCATTATTATCCTGTACGATAACTTGATAGGCTCCAGGAGCCAAGGCGTCAAAAGTATTTTCAGTATCGAACTGGTTCAAGTTCGGAGAAATGGCATATTGATAATTTCCGTTACCTCCTTGCGCATCCAGAACAATGCTCCCATCCTCTGCACCGGAACAACTAATATCGGTAATTGTGGGGGTCACGGCAAGTGGTGAAGGTTCTCCCACAAGGATTGCTTCTGAAGCTACCTCACAGTCTTCACTCTGGACCCTTACATAATAAGTGCCTGCAGATAAATCGACAAAGGTACCATCTGTTTGGTTGGGCCTAACTTCGTTGGTAAACGCTACATCTGTGAACAGGGCGTATTGATAGTTCCCAAGACCTCCATCCGCATTGGCATCAATCAAAGCATTGCTTTCACCGCTACAGTTTACAAAAGCTGAAGTGGTGTCCAAAGTGACCGTCAATGGTTCAACGGGGTCTACTGTGATGGTATTGGAGACCACGGAAACACAGTTAAAACTATCTCGAATATAATATTGATAACTTCCATCGGTAACACCTGTAAAGAGATGGGTAGCGGTCGCTATCGTCCCATTCATCGCCGTAAAGGACACTCCATCGGCACTCCAACTGTAAGGGGCTGTACCACCGGAAGCAACAAGCAGCAACTCTGCATCGGATTGGCAACTCAAACTACTTTGGGTAATTAAAAGAGCATCCACGTCTGTTGGATCGATAATCTCCACAATTGCCGTTTCAAATTCACAGCCCATATCATCCAATACCTGAACACTGTAGAAGCCTGCCCCAAGGTTATCGAATGTAGCGATAGTTTGCGAGGTTGAAGTACTCAACAAGGTACTTCCTGTTATATCATTATGCGTATTTAAGATGTAGCGGAGCGGCGAGATTACATTTCTAGGGTTCACTGTAACGGTAACCGAAGCGTCCGTATCACCTTGACATACCAGAGACGTATTTGAAATAGACGCGGTTATTGGGTCTGGTAGCAGTAGGTCAAAAACGTTGGCAAAGGGTACAGTACATCCCAATGCATCGGTGATGTTAATGGAATACTGACCTGCGGTCAAGTTCTGGAACAAGTGACTGTTCACATTATTTATCGTTGTGGTCACGGCAGTACCATTGTGCGTCAACGCTATTGTGTAGGGTGCCTCACCTCCCAAGGGAGCGACCAGGGCACTTCCTTGATCATTGCTGCAACCTACATCGGTCAAATCAATTGGGCTTAACGTAATGGCTGCAGGAGGCGTGGTGATATTAAATGCTCTTACTTGCGAACAATCCGGGGAGGCATCCTGCGTAACCTCTACCAAATAATCTCCCGCTGGAACATCAATCGCTGTGGTTGGTCCAATATTGGGCGAAGTGCCCGTAAGTATTGCAGGACCGTCATCTGTTCTATCGGCTGGGGTTCCATTGGTATCAAAAATGCTCCAACTAAAACCACCGGTATACGTAGCGTCCACCAAAGTCAATCGAATGCTTCCGGTATCTCCGAAACAAACAACATCCGCTAATTTTTCCACAGTCACATCAAAGGTATTGGGTTCATCCACCACATGGATGATGGTCAACTCACAACCGGTATTCACATTACGAATACCAAAGGTGTGATTCCCGACAGGAAGGTCCAAAAACTGATTGGAAGTCTGATAGGTTGTGGACGGCAACAGTCTGAACTCATAGTTCCCTGGATGTGAACCAAAGTTTGAGAGACTTCCCATAACATCAATGCTAATATCTTCTCCCCCATTCGCACAGCTGATAATATCATCAACGCTGATGGAAGCATTCAATAATTCATCAAATGCCGGAACATTGACCACGGTTTGTCCGGTACAACCCGCGTCATCGACCACTCTTACCAAAACAGCAATACTTGCATAATCCGTATGCGAATACGTTGGATCAGTACCTATTTGTAATACACCATTGGTGGCATTATCTAAAAACTCATATCGAATATACGTTCCACTACCCCCTGCAATACTACTTACGTCAAGGGTTACGGTAGCGTTATCAACTGAATTTCCGGCTGCACAACCAAAGGCAACTACTGCCGGTGGGTCGAACGTTATGGTGTTCGGTTCATCGACCACTATATTGTTTACGGTCGTGGTACATCCGTTTTGGCCGGTCGCAGTAATCTGGTACGTACCCTGTGGCAGTCCTTCAAAGCTATTCGTGGTAGCATTGAACGTACCGGAGCTCGGGTTAATGGTATAGGATAGCGGACTGATGCCATTGTTGTTTTCCACTAGGGCAATAATACCATCACTCGCCCCTGAACAACTTACATCCGTTGGGTTAGCAGTGAAACTCGGCACTATCGCCGCGGGTATATCTATACTAAATGTTCTAGAACATTCAGGACCTGCTGTATTGTTGTCGTAAACAGTAACGGTATACGTATCCGCTATTGTGGTCAATTCCGTAATTGGATTTGAGGACAATGCTTGTCTTGAGACCAAAGTGCCTAAAGTTCCCGTAATTTGATAATCATAGGTTCCAGAACCTTGGGTTACTTCGATAACGATTTGTGCCTCATTACCTGCTCCACAGCCTAAAGTTCTTGCCAGGGTCGCGTTTGCCTGCAACTGTGGATATATGGTAACCGAGCTTGTCGCCGAACAACCGTTGCTATCTAAAATGCTGACAGCATAAGTACCGGGCGCAAGGTTGTTGAAAACTCCTCCGTTATCTTCATAGGTAGTACCACCATCCAAAGAATAGAAAATCTGTGCGGCGGTACTGCTTGCTGTAATGGTAACATCTGCTTGAACGTCGCAATTTGCTACGGCAATATCATCAATCGTTGGGTTCGGTGAAAGATTTAGATTCACGTTTCCTAAGTTCTGGACACAACCATATTGGTCGCTCACCGAAACGCTATAAGTACCTGAGGGCGAATTCGCTGGGATTTCAATCGGATTATCCAAGGTTCCTGTAATCGTTGTAAAGGGGGCAGGACCGTTCACCGTGTAGGAATACGTTCCTCCTCCGCCATTGATATCCGGTATTTCAATAAGACCTGGTCGGTCACAGGCAATATCTTGTATTGCTGTTGGTGTACCGGTCAAGGCATCCAATACTTCCAAAATATCATTTTCCGATGCGCTGATACAACTTGCAACGGCACCATCCATTTTTGTCACTTCCAAGAAATAGAGTCCGGCACCAAGCGAGTTGAAGGTAAGGTTCTGCGGTGCGGAAAAAGGTACATTCCCACCACTATCGGTTACCAAGACCGGTGTACCCGTGGCAATGTTGTAAAAAGACCATTGCATTTCCGAGCCCGGCGAAACGGTATTTTCTACAATAGTGTATGAAATGCTACCGTTGGTCGTTCCAAAACAAGCTGGAGTTACCGATGAAGTGATGCCCAAAGGTTGGGTAATCAAATCGTTTACGTTGACATTACTTTGTCGCACACAACCTACGGCATCCTGCACGTAGAACGTATACGTACGACCAGGAACGAGGCCAGTAAACACAAAAGGTGTGGAAGCATCCAAGGCTGGGGTCGTCCATGGGTTCGCTGGGGTGGTCGGATTGAAGGTAGCGGGGTCTTCGGAATACGTATATTGATAGTTGGGTGTTCCTTCCGAACCTTGCACCGTTACCTGAAGTTCGTTACAGTTTACTACCAAAGCGGAAATGGTGATATCCAAATCATCCAAGGGAAATGGAATAACAAATTGTGGTAAATCGGTTTGACAAATCGTATTGCCGAATCCATCCACGGTGCGCAAAGATGGGAATACCGTTGCTCCCGAGATATAACCCCTGAACTGGTCAGAAGTCTGCCAAGTAGCTCCGCCATCATCGCTAAACTCGAT
>NZ_CAKZYF010000165.1 GCF_937884665.1 uncultured Allomuricauda sp.
GCTTCATTGTAATGGACGTCATCTGCCAGCATAGCGTCTGTAAAACCTGTAGCCATGTCAACGGTCATAACTTTTGATGTGGTTGTACTTTGACGTTCGGCGATAGTCACTACGTCCTGGATAATCTGATTGTATACGACTAAAAATTCTGATGTTTGTTCACTGGTCATGGGTGGTGCTGCCTGTTCTATGATGATTGTGGCTTCTGGATTTATAGCCTGAATGGCGTCTACAATGGCATTGACATTATCTAAAACGCTCTCATAAGTAATAGAAGTTAAATCATCATTGCCTCCGGGTGAACTAAAGAGTACAATGTCAGGAACTCCAGATTCCCTAAGCCATGCATCAATTCCTGAACGTATTTCGGAAGAGTTGATACCACCTCTTCCTTCATGGTCCCGATCAAAGGATAAACCATTAAAATTAGGATAGTTTGCACCATCATTTTCGGTGCCTGTAAAGTCAAATTCGATACCACTATTGACCAAAAGTTTCCAGAGCTCGTATCGGTAACTTTCATATTCAGGCCGGGCTCCAGCAACTCGTGAAGCCCCCAAAGGCATAATCTTGTTTTTGGAGTTATTATTTAGGAGCGTTTCTGAAATGCTATCGGGTTCATTACTGCATGATAAAAGCAGCAGGACAAAGCATAGAACAAAGGTGAAAGGATATTTCATT
Organism: uncultured Allomuricauda sp.; assembly: GCF_937884665.1. Taxonomy (GTDB): domain Bacteria; phylum Bacteroidota; class Bacteroidia; order Flavobacteriales; family Flavobacteriaceae; genus Flagellimonas. The sequence goes on from NZ_CAKZYF010000165.1 coordinate 682, forward strand.
TTGATTTCTGTTTACTTGGAAACAGGTTAATGGGTATTTGCCCTACCCCGCTTGAAGAAAAAACTAAAAATTTAACCGAAACAGAAAATTAGGGGTTAAGCCCAAAGAGAGTTGCTCCAATTGGTCAATTTCCAACTCACCGGTTTGTTGATCATCATCAACCCTGTAAAATACTGAAAGGGGCACTTGTCTATTATAAATATTTTGAAGGGATACCCCAATCATTCCGGTGGATTTACCTTTAGAAGACAGTTTAAAACGGTATTGAGCCGAAGTATCCAATCGGTGATAATCAGGAAATCGTCGCCCGTTAATAGGGCCAAAGACAATCTCTTCCGTGACTTGATTAAAGGCGGTGGCCTGTGTAAAGGGAGCCCCTGTCCGGTAGTTCCACCCCAAAGAAAAAAGCCAATTCCCTTTTTCAAAGACGTTGGAAAGCGTAAAGTTGTGGGTGATATCATTGTTTCCCGGAAATGATGCAGCGTCAATTTCATCAAATTGATAATTGACCTTATTGTGTGTGTACCCCAGCCATAGGTCAAAGCTGCCCAGCTTTTTCTTTAATAAAAGGTCAATACCAAAAATGGTACTAGAACCTCTGGAAAAAGCCTGTGCAGCGTTGGTAAATCCGTTAGTAAAGGTGGTCAGCCCATCAATGTTTTTTGAATATCCATCAAGGTCCAAAGTCCATCCTTTATAATCCAATAGTAATCCTGCTGAAAACTGGGTGCTTTCCAAAATTGGAAAATTTTCATTATCCGTAAGGGTCCAAATACCACTTTGTAGACGTAATCGGGTATCGTCGAATTCAATAAGTTGACTGATGGTCTGGTAGCGCTGTTCTCCGGTCAATTTTAGTCGAAGCACCTTGGTGATAGGATATTCGATATTTAATCGGGGCTCCCAATACCAATCGTTCAGCAGTGAAAATTTAGAAACTCGAATACCTAGATTGATGAATCCCCTGTTTTGTGGACGATAAGTATAGGCTGTATATACTGAGTTGGTGGTATTTTTTCGTGAGGAGATTTCATTAAAACTATCGTCCTCTGAATCTGGGTTTCCATCCTCATCACCAGAAATCTGATAAAAAACATCATTGGTAAATAATTGGTATCCTAGTTGTATTTTGTGTTTTTCTGAAAGGACGTAGGCCAAATCTGTGTTAAATCCATAATCCTTAACCGAGTTTCTGCGCAGGTTTTGTTCCTCAAAACCTGTGGTTTCACCAAATAGATTTTGATAGGTACTTTCATAATTTGAATAATAGGCATTAACAGCATGTTCAAAACGCTTACCTTTTTTTCCTTTCCATTGAAAACTTACCCCCTGATTTTCACTTGTTAATACATCCCGTTCCAGATTTTCATCGATTTGAAGTCGAAAATTCAAATCATTCCTGGTCAGTAAGGCGCTGAGGTAAAGGCTATCCGTTTTTGATGGTTTGAAAATGAGTTTTGCATTGGCATCATAAAAAAAGAAGGTCTCCTCACCCTCTACTAAATCTTCTTCGTCATCATTGTTAGCAGGAGCATCACTAACTACCGTATTTTGAAATACTTTTTCGGAAATGGCATCAAAGGTTGGAGTGCCCAACCCCCCAATATCGGCGTATGACCTACGGGCCGATACTACAAATCCTACTTTTTCTCCAATGGGTACTTTGATATATGCATCTGCTTGTGTCCCATTCAGCCCTATACCTCCATTTGCTTTTAAGGGAACCTGGGTCTCTCCGGAAATATCGATGACTCCGGAAATCCGGTCGCCAAATTCTGGACTCGCACCGCCTTTAAAAATCTTTGCATCTGTGGTTACATTCGGATTGAAAATAGACAACATTCCAAAAAAGTGTCCTGTATTATACAATTTTATGCCATCGAAAAGCACCAAATTTTGGTCAGGGGATCCCCCACGAATTTGAATGTCCGAGACGGTTTCATTTACCGTTGTGATTCCTGGAAGCCATTGTGCAGATTGAAATACGTCAGGTTCCACATTCCCTGGCAGTGGGGATTGCTCTGTTACCGATAGACTTACGGAGCCGTCCTTGTTTTTGTCAATTCCTTCGATGAGGTACGACTTCACGATAACCTCGCGCAAGGATTCTATCTTTGGATTCAAAAAAAAGTTTTTGCATGCCGACGGGTCAAAATCTGCGAAAAACACCAATTGAGTGGCATATCCCACGTACTGCAAGAGCAACCCATTGACCAAGGTTTCATTTTCAATGAGAAAATAGCCGTTCTCATCCGTAGTAAAGCCTTTATTTGTGCCTTTAACTAATATCGTTGCATAGGCTAACGGTGCTTTGGTGGTGAAATCAAATAGATAGCCGCAGACGGTTTTTTTATCGTTTGGAGAACTAACAATAATTTGATTTTCGCCAATGCGTTCAAATAGTAATCCTGTATTCGAGCTAATAAAATCCAAAAACATATCGATTTCTATGGAGGTTGCTGTTTTTGTTACGGTTATCCCTGATATAAGTTCATCAGAATATGAAAAAAGCAAACCTGTTTGTTCCTCCAAGTCGGTCAGTACAGTTTTTAACGGAGTGTCGCTAAAGTCAACATTAATAATTTCCTGTCCTGAGACGACTAAAAAACACAGAAAGAAAAAAAAGAAAGAGAAAAGTGTATTGTTTTTAACGTGCATTGAGCGTTACCGTTTTTTGGTCTTCGGAGAGTTCATATTGAATTCCCATAGGCACAAATACGGATTTTAAGGCCAATCCTAAGTCATTATGAACAAAAGTTCCTGTAAAATGCCCTTGGGCCTCAGCCGACTTATAAACAAAGGAAATTCCATAGTAAACTTCCAACTCATTCATCACTAACCTAAGTTCGGCATTTGAAAAACTGCTTCTACCCGTTTGCCATAATGGACCCGCTTCACTATGCTTAAATTCCAGTAAAATGTTTCCTTTTAATTCAACGGCATC
>NZ_CAKZYF010000166.1 GCF_937884665.1 uncultured Allomuricauda sp.
ATGGCATCGCGGACGACGCGCTTTGTGTAGCCATTTCCAATTTTGCTGGAATAGTGAAGTGAGTTTAAGTAATTGACAATACGATAATCCATAAAGGGCATTCGAATCTCCACACTATTTATCATACTATATCTATCGTAATTTCTTAAAAGCGTTGGCATTATATTTTGGTTGAACATGGCATACAAGTATTGGGCATGATTGTCCAATCTTGAAAAATTGGGATGTTCTTTATCCAATGAGGGCATTTTTTTACCTACTATTTTTTTCCCCCATTTTTTGATCATATAGTCTGTATATATTTTAAAGCTCGGGATTCGTTCATACTGCACCTTATCCTCATTTAAGGAGTCTTGGTATATCCCCATAATGTCTTTGGACCGTTTCATATTCCATCGGGCATCCCACAGACTTTCTAGTGTACCTTGAGCATAACCGCTCAGTAATTCGTCCGCTCCATGGCCGTCAAGCGTCACAGTTACTCCATTTTCCTTGACTGCGCCATAAAGCATGATCATCGGAAGTGGGGAGGTGATATATAAATCTTCGAATAAATAAAAATATTCTTCTAATTTGCCCCAATACTTCAAAGGTTCGATGTCTACAAAAGTTGCTCCTATACCCAAATGGTCTGTTACCATTTTTGCATATTTTGACTCATCTAACGGCGTTCCGGGAAATGCTGCTACGAAAGCATGTTGCCAATCATCTGAGTAGCTCTTGTTGTTTTTGGACAGATTGGCCATAGCCCCAATGGTTGCACTGCTATCCAGTCCACCGCTAAGTGCAGTGCCGATTGTGACATCTGAGCGCATACGAAGTTTGGTGGCATCCAAGAAAAGTTCCCTAAAATAGGTCACTTGGTCCTCGTACTTCTTTGGAACCTCCATTAAATGGTCCAAAGTGTTCCAATAGCGGTCGGTTTTTAGTTCGCCATTTTTTAATATCCCATTATGACCCGCCGGAAAGCGTTTGATTCCCTTTACGAGACATTTTTCCGTAGCCTCATAATAAAAGACATTATTTTTCATCCAATGAAAATCATCTGCAATTTCCAAATGGTCTAGGAAAGGAAAAATTGCTTTCATTTCTGAGGCAAAAATGAATTTTCCTTGGACATTTGCATAAAAGAGTGGCTTCTGTCCATAGCGGTCTCTGGATAGAAAAAGCACATCGGTCAGGTTGTCCCATATAGCGAAGGCCCACATGCCATTGAACTTTGTAACACAGGCTTCACCCCATTGCAAATAGGCTTTTAAGAGAACTTCTGTATCTGAGGTCGATTTAAAAGTATATCCTTTTTTAACCAACTCTTTTTTGATTTCCAAAAAATTATAGATTTCCCCATTGAACACCACAGCATAGCGACCACTTTCTTCCAGCATGGGTTGATGGCCATTTTGGGAAAGATCAAGAATTGAAAGTCTTCTATGCCCGAGAGTTGCTTTTTTACCAAAGCTTTCAATACCGAAGCTATCTGGACCTCTATGCGTAAGTGTATCCAAAGCTGGTTTGAAAATTTCTGGTGTCGTGGCAGGAACCGTACCCAATATTCCACACATAGTCTTTAGATTAAGATACTATGATAAAACCCGAGGCTTAAATCATACTTAGTTTTGATTCGCTATTATTGTATTCCCTATTACACAAAGCAGTTCTGATACAGGAATGAATGTTTTATTCAGTTCTAAGTAGGTATATGGTTTTTCGAAGTTTCTAAATACCACTTATACAATTTGTCAATACCTGTTTTCAAATCTGTTGTGTACTTCCATCCAAGAGATTCCAATTTGCTTACATCAGTTAATTTCCTGAATGTACCGTCAGGTCTATTGGTATTAAAGACCAATTCTCCTTCATAACCGACGATATTTTTTACTAAAAACGCTAAATCTCGAATTGAGATATCCTTTCCAGTCCCAATGTTGATATGGGTATTTCGTATTTCCTCGGCATCTGTTGGGAACGTATCCGAAAAATCCCGATTTTTCATAAGGAATACGCAAGCATCAGCCATATCCTCACTCCAAAGGAATTCCCTCATGGGTTTTCCACTCCCCCAAATTTCCACAGAGTTTTCCGTGATGCCAAAGTTTGTCAAATAGGATTCCACGTCTTTAGGATTTTCAAGACCGAGATCCTCTAATACGGCTTCCTTGAAACCTGTTTTCCACAATTTGCCCAAATGCATTTTTCGAATTAGTGCAGGCAAAACATGGGATTTTTCAAGGTCAAAATTGTCATTTGGACCATAAAGATTGGTGGGCATTACAGCTGTAAAATTGGTATTGTACTGCAAATTGTAACTTTCGCACATCTTTATTCCTGCAATCTTTGCCATGGCATAGGGCTCATTGGTATATTCAAGAACGTCTGTTAACAAGTATTCTTCTTTCATGGGTTGGGGACAGGCTTTCGGATAAATGCAGGTACTGCCTAAAAACAATAATTTCTTTACCCCATACAAATGGGCATTATGAATTACATTATTTTGGATCATCAAGTTTTCATAAATAAAATCTGCACGGTAGGTATTGTTAGCAACAATGCCGCCAACCTTAGCAGCGGCCAAAAACACATATTCTGGTCGCTCCACCCGAAAAAAATCACTGACCTGAGCAGCATCCGTTAAGTCAAGTTCAGAGTGATTGCGATATACGAGATTGGCATACCCTTTATTTTTGAGGTTTTGAGCAATTGCGCTACCTACAAGACCTCGATGACCAGCGATATAGATTTTAGCACCTTTGTCCATTTATTCGAAGTAATTGAGTATTTGGTACCCTCCTTTTTGAAGGAATCGATCTTTTTGCATCAGTTTTAAATCACTTTGCATCATGTCCTGAATAAGTGCTTTAAGGTCATATTCCGGTGTCCAACCCAGTTTTGTGTTGGCCTTGGTTGGATCTCCAATCAATAAGTCCACTTCAGTTGGCCGGAAGTACTTGGGGTCTACGGCCAAGACTTCCTTTCCTACCTGTAATTGATAATCTGGATGATTACAAGTTTTTACAAAGGCTTTTTCTTCAATGCCTTTGCCTTTAAACTCCAGTTCAATCCCGACTTCTGCAAAACTCATTTTTACAAAATCCCGAACAGGTGTTGTCTTGCCAGTCGCAATTACCCAATCCTCTGGCTTTTCAGCTTGTAAAATCATCCACATCATCCGTACATAGTCTTTGGCGTGTCCCCAGTCCCGTTGTGCATCAAGATTACCTAGATAAAACTTGTCTTGCAATCCAAGAGCTATTCTTGATGTAGCTCGTGTAATCTTCCTAGTTACAAAAGTCTCGCCGCGAATTGGAGATTCATGATTGAACAATATTCCGTTACAAGCATACATGTTATAAGCTTCACGATAATTTACCGTAATCCAGTATGCATACATTTTAGCCACGGCATAGGGACTTCTTGGATAGAAAGGCGTGGTTTCCGATTGAGGCACTTCCTGAACTTTACCATACAACTCTGAGGTGGATGCTTGATATATCCGGGTTTTTTGGGTCAATCCTAAGAGCCGTACTGCATCCAAAATACGCAAAGTACCGAGTCCATCTGCGTTACCTGTGTACTCGGGGGTTTCAAAGGAAACCTTAACATGGCTCATAGCCGCCAAGTTATAGATTTCGTCTGGTTGGATTTCCTGGATTAACCGTATCAAGTTGGTACTATCGGTCATATCCCCGTAGTGAAGGATAAAATTTCGATTCTCGACATGGGGGTCTTGGTACAGATGGTCTATCCGATCTGTATTGAACAAGGAAGAACGTCTTTTCAGACCATGAACTTCATATCCTTTTTTCAGTAAAAATTCGCTTAGATAAGCGCCATCTTGTCCGGTAACACCGGTAATCAATGCTTTTTTTCCCAAGTTTTAAATTTTCTGCAAATATGCATATTAAACCATTAAAATCCGTTGGATATTGTACAAAGTGCATTATTTTCCTGTTGCACGACACTTTTTTAAAATGAGTTAGACTTTTTTACTTTTAATGCACTAATTCTAAATAAAATATCTTCTGTTTTTTGTGATGCATTATTTTGGATGCAAGTTACACCCTATTTGAAAAAGTTCCCTTTTCACTGAGAGAAAAGCAACTCTTCATAATGCCACTAAAAAGACAAAAGAAAATGAAGAGTGAGTAGTTTCCATCTATGCCCGGTTCAACCATAAAAATTGAAATGAAGGCAATACTATACAACATGAAAATTAACTTCAAGGTCAGCCCGATATTTTTCGAAAAGACCAGTTTTTTCAGAACGAAGAGAACCATTAGGGAAAAAAGTATCAGAAGTGCAAAAGAAGGGAAGCCTCCTACTCTAAAGGTATCAAGCCAAAGGTTATGAGAATATCCAAACCTATCTAAGTTCCAACCAAAAGGATAAATCTTCATGTAGTCAATAGACTTGCTCCATAAATCCACCCGTCCACCTCCGCCAGCGAGGTCTTCGACACCTCCTTCCTGCATCCTGCTGGCGAAAGTTGTAAAAATCTCTGAATCAAAATCAAAAGAAATATTTTGAACAATCAAAACAATAATTATTGCCAAAATCCCGTATCTAACTACGTTTTGCTTGAGAGAAAGCTTTGGACTCACAAAAACAACAGCTATAAAAAAAGACAAAAACAAAATAGCGAGCAATGTCCTGCTTCCTACTCGAAGCACGCATGCAAGGCTTAATACAAAAGCAAGCGAGAAAGCAATAATCAAAGTTTTGTCCAGCTTTTTGATTGTGGCGAAAAAAATACCCGGGATGCAGATATTGAACATAAAAAATTGAGCCATTCCTGTTGCCCCGATCGCAGGCCCTCCCCAGAACATTGGAATACTTCTTTCTAGTTGGGCAAATCCTCCATCGCTAATGTTCAAAAGCACCGAAATCATAGCAGGTAATGAATAGATGACTCCTAAAAACATCATGATCGGTGTAATGTTGTCAGATTCTTTCAGGGATTTTACAATTTTTTTCCCCCATAGGTAAAATGCTGTTGGACTGAGCATATATATCAAGAAAAACTGTTGTCCCTTCCAAGGATCTAGATAGTAAAAAAGCGCATAGGCAAGAGAAAACAAAAACAATACTTTTGCCGTAATATCCAACTCGTTCACAACAATTTCCTTCTTAAAAAATATAAGGGCAACCGCCACATAACCGAACAAATACCCTAAACCGAGCAAATTGGTAAATGTTAAGACCACAAATAGGAAATTAACCACACCAAATTTTTTAATAAAGAAAAGGATATCTTTCACTTATTACTTATAGTTTATCTGGTTTTGAACCTCGGTTTATTTTATAAAAATACAGTAAATGATGTTTCTGGACTTTGTACAGAATCAAAAACTCCACGTATGAACTTTTGAAAAGGTATCTCAGCATTTTGTGATGGTATTTTCTTCATTTAAGGTCTATTTCAACTTTTTTAAAAGATTTAAAAAAAGTAAAGATTTAATCATCATCAAAAAGGAAAAACGCGTTTTTGAAAACAAAGAAGGCCCCAGTACGGAGGCTATAAATTGCGAAATTAAGGTAGCATAAGCTGCCCCAATAATACCAAGATTAGGGATGAACATAAAGTTCAAAATAACATTGACTATCATTCCTAATCCCAAACAAACAACGTTGTATGCTTGCAAGTTTTCACTGATAAACCATTTTTGGTTGGCGACCCCTAAGAATACGAATATTCCGGCCCAAATATGAATTTTAAGAACTGATGCCGTTTGGTCAAAAGCACTTCCATATAAGAATTGAATCCCCCAATCTGCGAAAAACATCGTGGGAATAATAATACCAAGACCCAAAAGAACCATCAAGTCATATAAATTACCCAATCTTTTGTAATAAAGTTGGCTATTGGTCTTTTTCGCATTCAAGATCGCTGGGAAAAGGGAAGTACAAATAATCATGGGTATGAAATACCATGCCTCGCTAAGTCGGACTGCCGCAGAGTACTGGCCAACTGCAGCATTATCAATCATTTCTTTGACCATAATCTGGTCAATCTTCATATATATGGAGATGACAATACTACTTAAAACCAATGGCCAAGCGTCCCTTAGTAGTAACTTGGCCGTATTCCACTGAAACGTCCACTTTTTCAGTGAGTAGCGTGCTTTGGTATAGTAATAAACTCTTCCTATTGCTAAAAAGAAAATATCAAAAACCAAAACACAAACAAAAAAAATGAGAGGTTCTTTTTGCCATATCCCGTAGATTTTTAAGGTGGCGGAAATCGCTACTCCCAAAAGAGCCGGCAACGTACCAAACTTACTTTTTACTTGGCTATTGAAAAATTGGGTAATTACGTCAAAGCTGTGTAGGAAAGTAGTTGAACCAAGAATTAAAATGATGGTGTTGGTCAAGGGTTCATTGTCATTCAGTACTACAAAAAGAATCAAGCATGCCATAATCAGGCACGACCCTAGAGTTTGAAGCCAAAATGAGGTGCCCATTAACTTATAATGTTCTTTTTCAGATTTTACGAGTTCTCTGACTAGTATATCACTTAGCCCAAGGGAAGAAAAGGCAGTAAAAAGTCCAACAAAACTTTGAGCATAACTTAATATACCAAAATCTTTAGGGCCCAAATAACGCGTTACCAATACACCAATGGTCAAGGCAACAATTAGACGAAGTATTTTTTCGCCCATTAGCCAGGAGGTGTTTTTTAAGTATCTGATAAAACCCTCGCTATTGTCAAGAAAATTAAGTCTGAAGTTAGCCACAACTTTAAGAATAGTACTTATTACTTTTTTGATTCAAACAAGTTGTTTCTTCTTTGAGTGTTTCCATGTTTCTGATTGGCTACATTATTCTCGTACTTTTTGTTTAAGTGCGATATTTTACCTCAAAAGTAAGACACTTTATCATTACAGGGCCTAGATCAAAAAATAATAAAACTAAGAAGGATTGAGGTGAATATTTTAGGTAATGATTATAAAATGAACAAAAGGCAAAAAAAAGCGGCATAACCCTAATTAAAGCTATGCCACAATAAAGAGAAACCTTTAAGAAATGAAATCATATGTCGTATTATTACCATTCTATACGTCCACTTATTCAAAATTTCAATTTGTGGTCAGTGGTGTGCCCCTATCACCTGTACTATTTTCGATTACTACACTGGTATTGCTTCCCGTTACGTTAATTGAACCTGTTCCACTTGCACCCGTTAATTTTGAATTTCGAATTAGGTTGGAATTATCAAAGTTTGCTGGTGTTTCGCCGGTTCCAGCGCTTGCAAATGGATAAGTAGGTAACGAAGTGCCAGAATAATTTATATTGACGTTGTCAAAAACCAAATTCTTCAAATTTCTACCCTGGCTAAGAATAACTCCGCCGAAAAATGTTCCGGAAGATAGGGTTTGGTTTATGTTTATCGTTAAATTTTTAAATGTATGGGGGGCGGTGTCCCCAGAATTGCTTGCAATTCTAAAAGTGGCCCAAAACCCTCCCAAGTTTCTATCGATATCAAGGCTTACTACATTATCCTCAAAGATGAAACCTCCATTTATTGGTCTGTATAAAACATTTAGATTGAAAAAGAAATTGGTGATATTATTCTTTCTGAATATAACGGTATTACTTAAATCACCATCGTAAAGCCCGCCTTGATTAGACCTTACTCCGAAAGTAATGTTTCTTTGCAACATGGGGTAGTTTGCTTCAAAGCTATTATTCTCTATCAGACAGTCTGTTGCATCGTTAATAGCAAGACCGGAATTTCTGGCGTCACCTAAGGTTTTAATAGTATTACCTGTAACATTAACATTTCTAACAGGCTGACCTGATTTAATGCTAAAAATGCCAATATTGGTTACCTGCGCTCCGCTGAAGGTCCAATCATTACGTGCACTTTCAATAACATTATTTGTAATTTGAACATTACTTGCGTTTATTTTAAATGCTCTTCTTTGACAACCTTTAATAATATTATTGTTAAAAGTTACGTTTGCCTCATTTGTACCATAATTGTATTTCCCATAACCGAATGCTGGACGATTCATAAAACCTTCGGCATCGTCACCATAAATATTTTCAATTGTGCAGCCTTCTATCAATTGTTCTGACCTATTTTGAGAGGCTACAGATAAAGATATTGCTTTTGAGACTCCAAAAGGCGCATTATTGGCGTTGTTGTCTGAAGCAGCACCAATATTTCTTATAGAACTATTCATAAGTTTACCCCCTTTAAAATTGTCTTTCACTTCTATGGATAGTGCTATTCCTCTTGCGTATGCATTAGGAGGGGCATAATAATCGAATATTTGAACGTTGTCAAAAAGATAAGATTCAATTCCATTTAATCTGAAAAGCCTACTAGCTAAATTTTGACCGTCAAAAGAACCGTTGAAAAATTTAACATTCATGTTAGAAAATTCAAAAAGATATGTTTTCTGGTTAGAAATATCTGTTCCATGTGATAACGAAGCAGCGTTTGTTGTTTGAACGGTGGCTCCTCCCATTTCAAAGTCAAAGAGTCCAGATCGACTATGAACCGTTTCCTTGTTCTTAACATAAATAGAAGATGGTTTGCCAACAGCGTATGCAACGTTAGCAATGAGGCCGGAGAGGGAGTCATCGTCGCTTGCGTTATCGCCACCGTTAGCACCGAAAGTCTCAGGACTTAGGCGGGTCTTACTATAAATTTCACTAAAAGAAGTGTTTGGAGTGAAACCTTTTTTAAAAGTATTCAGTATAAAGGCACCATTTAAATTAATGTTTTTACCAGTTATAGCACCTCCTGAAGGTTCGATAGTAAGATTTTCCGCAAACGTACAGTTGTCGCATGCAAAAGAAGCATCAATAATCGCTTTGTAATTTGCTTTGCTTGGGTCACTGATCTCTGCGGCAGATGTAGGATTAAAAGTTCCCACAATTTTGTTGGGTGTACTTTCCACAAAGTCAGAAAATGCACTTATATCATTCGAAGGGGCATCGTCTGGTTCGGATTCGTCACCTGAGTTAGGATTTTCGTCAACAATTGGTTCTTCAATCTCTTCTTCCTGAAGAACATATTCATCAAATAAATCGCTTTCATTAGAGCATGAACTCAATAAGTTGATAAGTAATAAGAGGGCAAGTAAACTCACTCGATTAAAGACATTTAGGTTCATAAGATAAGATTTTGGGAATTTGGGGCTAAAAAGGGTTTTCTTCATAGACTAAATAAAATCGTTATAATGCCAATTATTTACGATTAAAGGTTGTTCACTAAGACTAAAGTTACGGGCGAAACTTTATTTTGGACGCTTCATCGATTTTATTTTCGATGAAATACACTTTTTTTAACAGTCTTTAAGAGTTTTTCTTTTGATTCAAAGCGTTTTTCAACGGATTGATGCTTGCTTTGACCCTCTAAAATTGAGAATAGTTACTTCAGTACCGTTTTTTGGGACAGACACGTTTTTCCAATCATATGTTGCAGTCAGCTATTGGAGAAATCTTCTCGATTCTTTAACATATTCGGTCTTCTTAACGATAATTTACTACTCTCGCCGAATTGTTCCATACTTTATGGACGTACTAGAAGAATAAGATTTACTTTTACCTAAATATGCACCCAAACACCAATGAATGAAGACAATAGTGGAGGATAAAATCTGGTTATCATCCCCTCACATGGGAGGTACTGAACATAAATACGTTTCCCAGGCGTTCGATACAAATTGGATTGCGCCATTGGGTCCCAATGTTACGGCATTTGAGCAAAGCATTGAACAAACCATAGGCAATTCTACTTACGCTGCTTGTTTAAGCTCAGGAACTGCGGCAATACATTTAGCGCTCAAATTATTGGGTGTTGGACCAAGGGATTCTGTTTTGTGTCAAAGCTTTACATTTTCAGCTTCTGCCAATCCCATTTGTTATTTAGGTGCAGAACCAATATTTGTGGATAGTGAAAAGGAGACTTGGAATTTGTGTCCCGACTTGTTAGAGGAGGGGATAAAAGATTCCATTAATAAAAAAGGCATTAAACCGAAAGCGATTATAGCAGTCCATTTATATGGTATGCCTTATAAAGTGGATGAGATAAATCAAATCGCGGAAAAGTACAATATTAGTGTCGTTGAAGACAGTGCAGAGGCCCTGGGAAGTAAATATCATGGAACTTCCTGTGGTTCATTGGGTACTATGGGCATTTTATCGTTCAATGGCAATAAAATTATAACCACATCAGGGGGCGGTGCTCTTTTGACAAAGGAGGAAAACCTAAAAGAAAAAGCAATCTTTTTGGCAACGCAGGCTAGAGACCAAGCACCACATTATCAACATTCGGAAATTGGGCATAATTATAGAATGAGCAACGTACTTGCAGGTATCGGAAGGGGGCAAATGGAGGTGTTGAAAGAACGTGTACGGGCAAGACGTTTGAATTACGAGTATTATCAGAAATTTTTTAAAGACAACGATGCCATCGAGTTTTTGGATGAACCAAACGGTTTTTATTCCAATAGATGGCTCACTTGTATTCTTTTACCCAATTTCGAATTGAGAGAGCAGGTCAGAAAGGCTTTGGAAAGGATAAACATTGAATCCAGGCCGCTATGGAAGCCTATGCACTTGCAACCTGTATTTGCCGATGCACCCTGTTTTCTTAACGGAGTTAGCCAGGATTTGTTCACTAGAGGACTTTGTCTGCCCAGTGGTTCAAATTTAGTTGTCGAAGACTTGGAAAGAATAACAACAACCATAAACGAGAGTCTATTATGATAAGCCGGTTTTTATTTCACATGGGGGATAGGTATGTTTCCAAGTGGATTGTACTTGCCGTGGATATTCTAATTGTCTGTGTCGCATTTGTGCTTTCATACTTTATAAGATTCAACCTTAGTTTCAACTTTGATATAGGTAAGCTCTTGATTCAAATTCCAGTTGTGGCACTGGTATTTACAGCTTCTTTCTTAATAACCAAAAGCCATAGAGGGGTAGTGCGCCATACAGGAATCAAGGATGTTTATGTTATCTTCAATAGTGTTTGTTTAGCTAGTATAGGAATTATAGGTTTTATATTGGGCAATAGATATTTTGGATTTATCAACGACTTTTCCATTCCGCTATCAATCATTGTTATTAATAGTCTTGTTTCTTTTTTGTCGCTGATTGCATCAAGAATAGTTTTCAAGATAACGTTCGAGAGCCTCCGTTTTTCTCAAGGTAAATCCCAACGAAATGTGCTTATTTATGGAGCAGGAGAATCCGGGATTATTACCCACAATACATTTTTGAACCATGCCAAGATGGGAGTGCGCGTTTTTGGCTACATAGATGACAGTCCCAAGAAAATCGGAAAGCAGATCAATGGAGTTAAAGTGTATTCTCGAAAACAAATAACTCCGCATTATATTGAGTTCAACGACATTAGTGAAATCATTTTCTCCATGCAGAACCTTTCCCCAAATCAGATGCGCAAAATGGTGGATACCCTGGTAGACCTTGGCGTTAGGGTAAAGACTGTGCCGCCGGTTGAGGATTGGATAAACGGAGAACTCAAGGTTTCCCAAATCAAAAATGTTCAAATCGAGGATTTACTCGAAAGACCGCCGATTGTAATCAAGAATAGCAAAATTGCCAATAACTTTTTGGGACAATCCATTATGGTCACCGGTGGAGCTGGTTCCATAGGTAGTGAGCTCGTCCGACAGATATGTAAATATGACTATAATAGCCTCATCGTCGTGGATCAAGCAGAGTCAGCACTTTATGATTTACAGCAGGAGCTCAAACAAGCGGGGTTTCACAATTTTATACCGATTGTTGGAGACATAAGGGATAAGAATAAAATGCGATTGATATTCGAGACACATAAGCCCTCTCGTCTATTCCATGCCGCTGCCTACAAACATGTTCCTTTAATGGAACAAAATCCGTATGAAGCCATAAGGATAAACGTGTTGGGAACCAAAAATTTGGTGGATTTGTCCATTGAGTTTGAAGTAGAAAAGTTTGTTTTCGTATCTACGGACAAGGCAGTTAATCCTACCAATGTAATGGGGGCGACCAAGCGAATCGCTGAGATGTACATAGGATGCCGCCAACAAGATTTTAAAACCAAGTTTATAACCACCAGGTTTGGCAACGTACTTGGTTCCAACGGTTCTGTCATTCCCTTATTTAGAAAACAAATTGAAAAAGGCGGACCTTTGACGGTCACCCATAAAGATATTACCAGATATTTTATGACAATACCGGAAGCCTCCCAATTGGTGCTAGAGGCTGGAGCGATGGGCAACGGTGGAGAGATATTTATTTTTGACATGGGTGAGTCCGTCAAAATATTCGATTTGGCCAAAAACATGATTCGTCTTTCAGGGTTTCATTATCCTGATGAAATTGATATCAAAGTCATAGGGTTGAGACCTGGTGAAAAATTGTATGAGGAGCTTTTAGCCAATGGAGAAAATACCTTACCGACCTATCATGAAAAGATTATGATTAGTAAAGTAAAGGATTTTAACTACACTAAAATTAAAGATTTAATAGACGAACTATGTGTCTCCAACCTGTTTTTAAAAGACAATGTTGTCAAGATAATGAAGGATATTGTTCCTGAATATATATCCAACAATTCTGCATTCTCCAAGTTTGACAAACCCTGCGGAACCAAAACTAAATCTGGTAAAATAAAACTTGAGGATTTTACAGCCAATTGAATAATAAGCTTAATTTTAATGCATGAAAAACTCAACTAAAATTGGAATTTTAGGGACGATTCTTTTGCTATGTTCCTGCGCGGCAAGACAAGACGTGGTGTACTTACAAGATATTACCGACTATGAAACTTTAGTCAATCAAAATACGGCAGACACCAAATTTAAAGTTGACGATGTTGTTAACATCTTTGTTTCCACCTTAGATCCTGAAGCCAGTGCCCCGTTTAATCTATTTCGAGGTGGGCAAGAAGGAGGGATTGTTCCGCAGCAAGTCAACTATATCATCGATAAAAATGGCGAGATTGATTTTCCTGTAATCGGGAAATTGCGGATTGCCGGATTATCACCTTCTGAGACCAGGACTTTATTGCAAGAAAAGCTTTCGGATTATCTAAAGAATCCCATCATAAATATCCGCATCCAAAATTTTACGGTAACGATTTTGGGAGCTGTCAACAGACCGGGAACTTATCCGGTGAACGGAGAACAAATCACTATATTTGAAGCGCTGGGCCTTGCGGGGGATATTGGAATAAAGGGAAGGAGAGATAATGTTAAGGTAATCCGGGATTTTGGCGATACCAAAGTGTACCATACTATAAATCTAAATAGCAAAGAAGCTTTTGAATCCCCTGCGTATTATCTGACCCAAAATGATTTTGTGTACGTCGAACCTAATAAATCGGGAAAAACCCAATCTAGTCTGGACCAGAGAGCATCCATTGCGGTTTCTATTGCCTCAGTACTAATTACTTCCACAGTTATTTTGATTACGAGAAATTAACGGCCTGTCAAATATTAAAAAGGATGCTATGAGAAGCTCCAAACCTGATTTATCAATAAGTTTAAAGCCATATCTCAAAAATTGGAAGTGGTTGCTTTTAGGTGCATTACTTGGAATTTGTACCGCATTGATTTATTTGCGTTACACAGTGCCTTTGTTTAGTGCAGAAGCGAGTATTCAAATTTTGGAAGATACCAATTCCGGTTCTGAACTTAATGTTTTGGAAGATTTAAATCTGTTTTCCGGTGGTAATTCAAAAATCGAAGATGAGGTTGAAATCTTGGGTTCACGCTCTAACTTCATTGAGCTAGTAAGAAGGCTTAATCTGAACATCCAGTTATTTGTCCAAGGAAACATAAAAAGTTCAGAAATTTATGATGAACGAAAAAAACCCTTTTCAATTAATTTTTTGGCTGCAGATAGTGTTGTTTCTAGAGCAAAAACACAATTATTCATTGAAATCCTTTCCACAGATAAGTTCCGTTATAAAGCAAGTGAAGAGGATTCTTTTAAAAATCATGAGTTTGGAGAAAAGTTTGATTCCGATGCAGGTGATTTGATTTTAATTCCGAACAAAGATTTAATGAATTACAAAGAAAGGACTCTTCAAGTAATAATTAGGCCCATTACCGATGTGGCAAATGGTATTCGGTCTGGTACTGGTATTTCTCCGGCTGACAGTAAATATTCTAATATCATTAATCTTTACGTAGAAGATCCTGTAAAGCAACGTGCTGTCGATATTCTTAACACTTTGATTCAAATTAATAACCAAAATGCCGTAACGGATAAAAAAGCAATTGCCGATCGAACAAGCAGATTTATAAATGATCGAATTGCAGACATTTATAGCAACCTATCGGATGTGGATTCCACGGCGGAAAGATTTAAAGCGAGTCGGGGCATCGCTGATTTGGGTTCCCAATCCAACGTGAATTTTAACCAAAGCGCTGCTGGTCAACAAGAGTTGCAAAATGCCAACATTCAATTGAACATTGCGCAAAGCATGCAGGAATTGATCGCCAATCAGGACGACCACAGCTTTATACCGACCAATGTAGGCATTTCGGATCCTGGAATAGCCAATTCAGCACAACGTTACAATGAGCTAGTTTCAGAGCGAAATCGCTTATTGGAAAGCAGTAATGAAAAAAACCCTGTAATCGTCAAACTCGACCAACAGCTTGAAGGTCTAAGACAAGGAATGCAGTCCAGCTTAAATAACGTTGCAAACAATTTAAATCTACAAGTGAACAGCTTAAGTAAGCAGTTGTCCCAAATCAATTCCCGTATTTATGCGGCGCCCAAAAATGAAAGGGCGTTGCGTGATATCTCTCGCAGACAGCAGACTACGGAGTCGCTTTATCTTTACCTACTACAGAAACGTGAGGAATCTCAAATTACATTTGCCTCTGCATCTCCAAAGTCTAAAGTGATAGACTCTGCCTATGGTTCTACCTTCCCAGTTGCTCCAAGCGCTCCAAAGGTTTTTTTGGCCTATACCATAATAGGTCTCTTAATTCCACTGGGCTTCGTATATGTCAAGGATTTATTGGACAATAAAATACATAACAAGATACAGTTAGAAGAATTAGTGGAAAATAATGCCTCTGTTGTTGCGGAACTTCCCAAGTTGAAGCAGAACGATGTTAAATTGGTTCAAACACAGGATAGATCGGTCTTGGCAGAATCCCTAAGAATTCTTCGAACAAATCTGGATTACCTGTTACAGCGGGCGAAACATTCAAATGGTAAAGTAGTGTTGGTAACCTCGAGCGTTCCAGGGGAGGGTAAAACTTTCGTTTCTTCCAATCTCTCAGTAATTCTAGCCAATACTGGTAAGAAGGTACTATTGGTCGGAGCAGATGTTAGAAATCCCCAGCTTTACAGTTTTTATGAACCTCTTCAGGATGTTGGAACGAATAAGCCCAGTAGAAGAACTGATTTGTTCGGGTTAACTGAATATTTATCACAGGAAAATTCGGATTTTGGGAAGTTAATTACCAAACTGGAGGTGGGAAGTAAAGGATTGGATTTGGTGTATTCGGGTAAAGTCATGCCCAACCCAACCGAACTTCTTATGAGTGAAAAACTTGAAACCTTTTTTGATATCGCCAAAAAAAAATATGACTATGTAGTTGTAGATTCTGCACCTTTGTTGGTAGTCGCTGATACTTTGGAAATAAGCAAATATGCAGATCAAATGGTTTACATTACAAAAGCAGGGGTTACGGAGAAAAAAGTTTTGGAATATCCATTACGACTATTGAGAGACGGTAAGTTGAAAAACCTATCTTTTGTTGTAAATGGAGTTAAAGATTCGAATCTGGGGTACGGCAGTAAATATGGTTATGGTTACGGGGCCAGTTCAAAAAAATGGTGGCAGTTTAGTAAAAACTAAGTTTTCAAATCAATAGAAGGTCTCAATGGTATGGTCTATCAAAGGGAGCAGTTTGTTTAAGACCTTTCTTTCAAGGACTAATTGATTTTTTAAGTGTAAAAGTTGTTTAAGGCTATGTATATCACTTCCAAGGAAATCGTAAGAGTTACTCTCTAAAAGCCTAATTGCTGTTTTTTTAACATTTTTTCCGTAATATTCACTTAAAGAAAGCATGTTCAACTGAAATTTTATTCCGTCTTTTCTAAATGCCTGATATTTTTGTGAATCCTTAATTAGATATTGGTAGCGCTCAGGATGGGCGAATACTGGGAAAATACCTCTTTTTTTGATTTTTTCTACTGCATCTCCGAAATTGATGCTCGGTTGTAAATAAGACATTTCAATTAAAAGATGCGTGTCGTTAAGCGGCAAATATTCATTGCTTTGCAAAATGTTTTCAAAATTATCATCGACAAGATATTCTGCTGAATATCTCAAAGTGGTATTCTCATAGCTTTTCTGCTTTAATGCTTTGTTAAGTTTATCATAGGATTGTTTGATGGTATTTGGCGTATTATCATAGTAATTGTTCATTATATGGGGAGTACATATAAAATGGGTTACTCCAAATTCTTCAAATCCCGTGATTAATTTAAGGGATTCTTCAACTGTTTCGGCCCCATCATCAATACCCGGTAATATATGGTTATGAATGTCTACAAAGTTTCGTAGATGATCGACTAAAAAGTGTTTTTTTCCAAAAAAAAACATATCCCTTAATTTATTCCCGCCAAAAATATTAAGATTTATCGCACGAAATACAGGAATTCAACAAAACTATTCAGGAAATAGAAGTATGATTTTTAGTTTATTGAAAAACACTTTACGTCTCCCAAAGAAACAACGTATTGGAATCAGTTACTTTTGCCTATTTGATAATACTGAAATCCCATTTCTTCCATTCTTTCATCGTTATATTGATTTCTACCGTCAAAGACCAATGGATATTTCAATCGCTTTTTAACTTCTTTAAAATCAGGCGATCTAAACTCTTTCCATTCTGTCAACAAAAGCAAGGCGTCTGCATCAGAGAGCACTTCATATTTTGAGTCCCCGTATTCTACCCGTTCTGTATCCTTTAGATAAAAGATTTTAGCTTCATGAATTGCCTTTGGATCATATGCCTTGATTGAAGCTCCTTTTTCAACTAGTTTTTTGATGATATAAATGGCTGGAGCCTCCCTCATATCATCTGTGCCAGGCTTAAAAGCCAATCCCCATACCGCAAAGACTTTACCTTCCAAATTACCCTTGAAATGGTTCAATACCTTGTTTGCAATAACAAGTTTTTGCCGGTCGTTTACGTCTTCAACGGCATTTAATAACTGAGCTTCATAACCGGCTTTTTCAGCTGTTCTTTTAAGTGCTTTGACATCTTTGGGAAAGCAGGAACCACCATATCCACTGCCCGGATAAATAAAACTATAACCGATCCTGCTGTCTGAACCTATCCCTATCCTTACTTTATTTACGTCGGCGCCCACCAGTTCACATATATTGGCTACCTCGTTCATAAAGGATATTTTCGTTGCCAACATGGCGTTGGCCACATATTTGGTCATTTCAGCAGATTTCACATCCATAACCAACATCCTGTCCATACTGCTTCGAAAAAATGGCGCATAAAGCCGTCTCATAGTTTCCGCTGTTTCCTTGTCATCAGTTCCTACCACGACCCTATCTGGCTTAAAAAAATCATTGATAGCATCGCCTTCTTTTAAAAATACAGGGTTTGAAACTACGTGAAAATCAATCTCTAAATCTCTTTTTTTTAGATTTTCCCTGACTACATTTCTAACCTTATCTGCGGTACCCACAGGTACGGTGGACTTATCCACAATGATTAAAGAATGGTTCATGTTTTCCCCAATAGTTTGTGCCACTTTCAAAACATATTGTAAATCAGCGGAGCCATCTTCCCCCATAGGTGTGCCCACAGCGATAAAAACAATAGCTGCACCATCCAGACACTCTTTTAAATCTGTGTTGAATTTAAGCGTTCCATTACGGACATTTCTTTTGACCATTGCTTCAAGTCCTGGTTCGTAAATAGGTATTATACCGTTATGAAGGTCTTCAATTTTTTGTTTATCGATATCAACGCAAGTGACCGTGTTTCCCATTTCGGCAAAACACGTTCCAGTGACAAGGCCGACGTAACCGGTGCCAACTATAGTAAGGTTCATGCTGTTCTTTTGTTTAGTGAAGTTTTATAAGTAGACTTTGTGAACAAATGTGGAAGTTTTATCCTATCCAATGGTCGATAACAAAAAAAACCGACATCTTACAAACACATAGAGTTTAACTTTTTATAAATACGATAAAAGTCGATAAAACTACTTAAAATCATACAAATTTTGGACAAAGATATTTTAAAAAGGTCAAAACGTATTTTCGAATACCCATAGCTCGTCCTGACTGGCTTTTTCTCACCAATTGACCGACTTTGGAAGATAATGAAAACAAAAGAAGGATACGTTTTTAACGTATTGCATTCAAAAATTCACCTATAAACCGTTATAGTCTTTATACCATTCGATGAATTTGGCAATACCGGTCTTTATATCTGTCTGTGGACTGTAGTTATAGTCTTCGATAAGAGAATCAACGTTGGCCCAGGTGCGGTCTACATCACCAGGTTGTTGTGGTAACATCTCCTTCTTAGCAGTTTTGTTCAGATTTTTTTCAATTTGCAAAATAAAGTCGGTCAGTCTTTCTGCCTTATTTCGACCTATGTTATAAATCTTAAAAGGTTTTTTTCTAGCTTTTTTAAGAATTATCCGGTAAATACCTTCTACAATATCATCGATATACGTAAAATCACGTTCAGATTTACCGTAGTTATAAACCTGTATTGGAAGCTCTTGTGCTATAGCGTTTGTAAACTTGTAAATGGCCATATCAGGTCGGCCCCAAGGTCCATAAACTGTGAAAAACCTGAGTCCTGTAGTCTGTAAATCATAAAGATGGCTATACGTGTGGGCCATAAGTTCATTACTTTTTTTTGTAGCTGCGTAAATACTTATGGGCTTATCTGTGACAGCTTTGGTTGAAAAAGGAACTGTATCACTTTGACCGTAAACACTAGAACTACTTGCATATATTAAATGTGATATATCTTTTTGTCTGCAGTTTTCAAGAAGATTCATAAAACCAACAATATTGCTCTGCACGTAAGCGTGTGGATTTTCCAAACTATAGCGAACACCCGCCTGAGCCGCTAAATGGCAAACTGTAGCGAAATGATGAATCTGGAACAACTGCTCCATGGCATTTCGATTGCTTACATCTATTTTGATGAACTGTAACTTATCGCCGTAGATTTTGCTTTTAACTGGGTTGTCACTTTTCAATGCTTCGTTAAGAATGACACCTAATTCTTTAAGTCGATCATACTTGAGTGCAACACTGTAATACGTATTCAGATTATCAATGCCTATCACATTATGACCAGTGTCAACAAGTTTTTTTGCAATGTGGAATCCTATAAAACCCGCAATTCCGGTCACCAATATTTTCATTTTTTATGTGATGTTAATTTGATTTGTTTTTGAATTTTGGTTTTCAACTAAAATTTGAAAGTCCTAACTTGACCGCTAAGGTATTTTAAATTTGTTGGTGTTTTACCTCATGTTTAAATGAAAAGTCTTTTTTAATCGAGAATATAGCGAAGTGTTTGGTTTTATAAAGGTTCTTAGTATATCGTATCAAATATGTATAGTTACCGGACAATGCAATGTTCAAATCCAACCTATTCCCTACGGAACTTACTTTTTTTTCGAAACACCATGCTGGTT
>NZ_CAKZYF010000167.1 GCF_937884665.1 uncultured Allomuricauda sp.
TGGGATTTAAACAACCAATCTTTCTGGGTTTCTCCGCCGTTCAATGCGGGCGCATCGGGGATATTGGTCAAGCCGTCTATCCTTCTGGCCAATAGATAATCATCTGTAGAAGGTGAGTTGGGGGATGTACTATTGTTGCCAGCAGTTCCATTGGTAGGAATATAGAGCCATCCATTGGAATGCCAGACCAAATCATATGCATTTCGTACCCCTGTAGCAAAAATAGTAAGAGGAGAATTTGTTGCATAAGGATTATAGGTCCCATTGCTCATCACCAAACTGTTTGCCGGCGCATTGTTGATTACGGAAATATCATCTGTCGTATAAGCGCTTAAAGGAAGATTGCCCGGCAATTTGTCCAACTCCACCTTTAAAATAGCAGCTGCCAGGAGTCTTTCTGGCCTGAAGCCCCATGCGGCATCAGGTTCACCTCCCGCAGAATTACTTCCCTGCGTTATGAACATATCCCCTGAATTATCGAAAGTAAGACTATTTGTCAAGTGGTCTTTGGTAGACCTTGGTAAATGGATTATCACATCCTCAACCACTGATAAATCCGGACCGCTCAACTTGGTCAATACACCATCCCATTCAGGTCCGTTGGTTATCGAAGCAGCACTATGCGTTATGTACGCTACCAAATTATCTGCTGTGGAAGCTGGGTCAAATGCGAATCCAATTATCAACCTGTTATTATTATTTCGAGCGCCATCAAGTGGATGTGGAGCTCCCTGAAGTTCAGGTGTCAAAATTTCTAGATTGCTCAGTGTACCGTTGGCCGCCATATCCCACCGGAATATCTGACCGTCCGACTGGAAGTTACCAATCGTACTTGCATAAAGCTTACCATCAGGTCCTATGGCCAGACTAGAGAAACGTTGATTTTCGGTTCCCGGACCCAGAATTTCGTCTCCAAAAACCTGTGTGAATTCAACTCCTGTCAAATCCCTGGTCGGGACCGAAACATCATCAAATTCCCCAGTAGTAAACGTAGATTCAAACGGAAGGAAGGGTATTCTATCGTTGATATCCCCAATCAAGTTTGCCTCGATATTACTGGACAATCGGAATACGTATGTTGTCAACTCCTTCAAATCACTTATCGGTGTAAGGGTTATGGCATCACCACCACCTGTGTCGTTTGCGTTTGAAGGAACCGGTACTTCGCCTCCTGGGGTCACTTCAAAAAGACTAATATTTCCGGTAAGCGTATTCTTATCAAGCTCGTATCCTGAGGGAACCACCAGTTCCACATTTATCTGAAGTTCCTCGAGAGCAACATTGGTCGCATTATCTTGAGGGGTCACATTGGTGAAAAACGGCGAGTCGTTTGTGGATGTTTGGACAATTTCCAAGGAATTTATCTTGGTGTTTGTACCACCAAAGGCATCAATGGTCAGGCGACCATCCGTGACAGCCACATTTACACTTCCAGAGGTAAAACGGGTACTTGCACCCACTGCTCCAGAAGGAACGAATCGGTCTATACTATTCACACCTTCGACATTAATGGTATGTCCCGTATCTTGCACATTCTCGTTATTGGGATCACCAACCCCTACGGATACCGTATAGTTACCATTGGGCACTTCAATCTCCCAAATACCTTCGGTGGCCACACCATTGTTACCACCAGTATCCCCATACTGCATATGGTTGAGGGTGTTCATTAAAATATCTACTCCAGCTACCTCCCTATTTCTTGTGTTTGCGGATAAATCCAAAGGTGTGGTTCCAGTGGTTTCCAACCAGCCATAAGTAAGACCGTTCACCCTCTCACCAAATCCAAGTCCAGCATCTTGTTCAAAGCCTGCGGGAGCTACATCAATAGCCCTGGAAAAGTTGATTTTAATAGGTTCAAAAGCAACCAGGTCATCCGATTCTAAACTGAAATCCTCGAAAGTATATTCAACCAAGGTTCCTGCATCTTCACGTCTTTTGGTTGCGAAGATTCCGGCAAAGCTCAAATCAGAATATGCTGCATTGCCATTTATATATTCGATGGGCAAGGGTAATTTGCCCAACTCCATTTCAGCACCTCCATTGAGTGCGTAAAAACCTGTCATTTCTGCGTTTGTCACATCTACGAACAAACGAAGTCTAACTGTACTCGTATTTAAACCGTTAACGGTTTGTTTTATGCTTTCTGTGTCATTTGCTGATGCCGCGTTCAATTCTGACCGTAGCTCCACCTCACCGGTGTGGACTGCAACCAGTTTGACAAAATTATCCTCGTTCAAACCAAACCAGACCCCCGCTTGTTCGGAATTGTTATCACCGTCCGTATAAGGGTTCACAATAGTAGTTGAAATACTAAAGCTACCATAAGAACTTGCATCCATACCAACGCCCAACGTATTGATTTGGGAATTGGTCTCTGTACTTGTTCCTGGCTCCACAAAAGCGATGCCCTTGTTGGCCGTGATTATCAGATTTCCATTATCCAGTCTTAGTTGGCTTGGTTCAAATCCTGGAACTGTTGGGTTGGAGATAGGTCCATCGGCTGCTAATCTCGCTGAGGGATTGTCCACCATGGTAAATCCTGTGTTGGCCAGACCTCCTTCGGTACCGTCGAAAGTCAAGGTATACGGTAAAGTCACTTCCAATTGGTCGCATTCCAAGGTGCTTATCGGGGTACAACCTACAATAGGGTCATCGACCACAGGTCTAACATTTCTGGCAATGACCACAATATCCTGGTAGTCAAATCCTGAGACGTGTTCCTCTGTTGCAATGATATATGCATCGTCCTCCCCAGGTAATTCATACACGCGAATATGATGTGGAATGGCTCCATTAAAGGTGTTCAGAATATCCTCACTGAAGAGTTGCCTGTTGGCGAAAAAGGGCCACTCATTGTAAAAACCAAATTCTTGGATTCCTGGGTCAAATTGTAAAACGCCGTCTGTTGGCGGATTCAATCGTTGGCCATTTGAACTGGGGGTATTTACTACGGAAAACAACTCGGTTGTGCCACTGGTGTCACCACTTGGGTACCATCCGAATTTCACGATGGGATTATTTGCAGTTGGTCCATAAACACTTAGTACTTCCAAGGTAATGGGCGCTTCAATCGCTCTCTCAAACTTTTGGGCATCGATTTCATCTCCCAACAAATCATTATAGGACCCACCATTGGGCAAATCAATTTCATTGGTAGCATCATTGGAATCACCTACGTCAACTACGCCCAAACCAAGTTGGGTATCTAAAATCCATTGTAGGGAAGGTTCGTTTGACCCTCCAAGTCCATTTTTTCCAAGTCCATGTAAATCAATGATGATGGGTTCTGCGTCCGTTCCGGTAATTTCAAGTTGGGCAAATTTTGGACCTATGCTAGCGGGGTCAAAGCTCAAGGTAAAGGAATCTGAATTCTGTGGCGCGATGGAACTAGGTAATCCCGTAACTTCAAAATCACTACTGTCCGTACCTGTAATTTGGGCCTGAATGTTTTCCAGGTTGGCATTACCCAAGTTGGAAATCACAATGGATTCAGTATAAGTACCGTTACCGCTAGCAACGACATCACCAACCACTTTATCTAAGCTTGCCACAATAATCGGTGTTGGTGCCGCCGCATTTCTGGGCTTGAGCAGTACAACTTGATCACGACCATAATCAGACACATAAATATTTCCGTTGGTCGTGTTTTCAATAAGGTCAAGGGGGTCGGCAAAACCTCCGAAACCAGGTATTCCAATTTTAGACGTACCGATATCCCCATTGGGACCATCAGGTACCAACGCAATAATATCGCTACCACCACTATACCTTACCACGAGTAAGGCTCCTTTGAGGTTGCCGTTTTCCGCATCACTTTTGTATTCAATAACACCGTTGGGGGATTTATTAAACTCAAAATCAAAGGCAGCACCTCGATAATTCACATCGGGAACAACCCCATCATAGGCACTTTTGTTGACATCTACATCACCGCGATTCAACACAAACTCTCCTCGGAATGGATTGGGATGTCCGTAATAGCCAATGGTTGAATTGGGATCAATTCTAAATAACCAGTCTCTTTGTGTGTTGTTTCCGTTGGATGCAGGAACCACAGGATAATTCCCACTTACATCATCATGGTCATAGATCGTACCATCCGGTCTGGGCATATCGTCAATGGAAGCTGGCGTGTTACTACCTCCAGCGGTACCATTTGTCGGTACATACAATTGCCCGTTGGAATGCCATGCAAGATCATAGGCATTTCGTATACCCGTCCCGAAGAGTGTCAGTGGTGCATCCACATAATAGGGATTGTAGAGATTATCCAATGTTGGAGAATTTACATCCACATTTTTGATGGCATCAATATTTTGGGTGGTCCTTACATTTAAAGGTAAGGTAGCGGGTAGTTTGCTCAAGTCCAGTTTTAAGGTTGCCGCGGACAGTAAGCGTTCGGGTCTATTTCCCCACGCACCATCAGGAGCACCGCCAGCGCTGTTACTTCCTTGGTTGAAGTACAATGCATTGGGTTCTCCAGGTCTGAAGGCAATACTATTGGTGAGGTGATCTCGGATGGAACGCGGTAAATCGGTAATCAGAACTTCTTCTGTTTGAAGGTTTGCTCCCGAAATTCGAGAGATTTTACCGTCCCATTCCGGAGCGTTGCTCAATCCCCCGGATTGATGGGAAATGTAAGCGATCAAGTTGTTCGAAGTGGATGTCGGGTCAAAAGCCAAACCAATGGCAGCCCTAGAGGCATAATTGCTTTTCCAAGTTGAGAGAACTTCTTCGTTAATTAAAGTACCATCAGCAGCCATGTCCCATCGATAAATATCTCCATCAATTCGCAAAGCATAGAGCTTATTGTCCGGACCGATGGTAAGCGTTGAATATTTTCCAGGCGAACCAACAACTCCCTCATTATCAAATGCAACATTGTCTAAATCGGTAGTTCCGCCTGTATTACCTGAGCCCGTTGTAAATGTTGATTCAAACAACTCAAAAGCCACACCCGAGGTGTCTTCCACACCGTCAATTCTAAAAATATAGGTAGTATTTGACTCTAAAGGTTGGATAGGATCTAGATTAATGGCGTCTCCACCTCCTGTTCCATTAACAGTTGCTGTGATTTGATTTTGTTCTCCCAGTTTGAAAAGTTGTACGGTCGAAGGAGTAATCGTAGCGTTATTTACCCCAAACACTCCTTGGGAATCTCCATTGGGCAAGAACAAATCGTTAGCGGAAACGCTGGTGTTCACCGAAACACCTGTTGCATTATCAACGGGATTGACAGCAAGTACCCTTGGTGTAAGAGGGGTTCCATCTGTAGCTATGATTTGTACATAATTGATTTTCGTATTAAACCCTCCGTTGGCATCGAAGGTCATTCTACCGTCAGAGACGTTTACCACACCGCTTGCGCTGGTCCATCTGGTCGGAGAACCAGCGACACCTGTGGGACCAAATTCATCGATGATGGTCACGCCTTCAACATTAATCTTATGAATCGGAGTTGTCCCCGCACCATCAACACTGGGGTCCCCAGCTCCAATGGTAACATTATAGGTGCCATTGGGCACTTCAATTTCCCAGATACCTTCAGTGCTTACGCCGTTTGACCCACCAGTGTCCCCATATTGCATGTGAATCAGTGTTTTTTCCAAAACACCTACACTGGCAATATTCCTGAACCTAGTGTTCGCGGTAAGATTTAACCCAGTAAGTCCATCGGTCTCCAACCAACCGTAGTTAAATCCATTTCCACGGTCGCCGTAAGCGTCCCCAGAGTCTTTGATATAATCGATTGGGGCCTCTGTAGCGGGGTCGGAAAAATTGATATTGACCGCGAAATCGTCTGACACTTCAGTAACAGTGAGGTTGATGGTTATCTCCGTATTTTGATATCCTAAATCGGGATCATCCTGAACATTCACCATTTCTGTGTATTCTCCTGGAGCAAGACCCGATGCATCGATGTTAAATGTCACCTGCCCCACGGTTGTACTAGTAGGGGTCAAAACCCAGGATTGAGCTGATTCCAGGGAATAATCAATTAGAAGATTGGCATTTTCAGGAGTTGCAGTTAGCTCTACAGTTTGTCCAGCGACTGTACCATTTTCTTCAACGGTGAAGTTGAGTTCATTTACATCAAAGGCCAATACGGGTTGGACCACTTCTTCCGTAATGGAAAAATCATCAAAACTTGCGGTAAATTGATTCCCATTGCGATGGGTAGCAAAAATTCCAGCGAAAGTGACATTGTCCTGTGCGCCACTTGCATTGATATCCCTACCAGAGAAATACGACTGGGGAATATCCAATGACCCCAGCAAAGTCCTTGTCCCATCTGCAATTGTATAATACGCTTCTGCCTGGAGAGTCGTAGGATTAATGATCATTTCAAGAACCACGTCGTTGCCAGAGGCTCCCAGCGCTTCCTGAACTTGTCCCCCTTCAGGTATATTGTCCGGGTCATCTGGATCATCGTTGGTTGAGAATCCGTTTTCTTCTACCCTTAGTTCAATATTATTGTTGTTGACATTAAGCTTTACAAAATTGTCCTCGTCATAACCAAACCAAATACCAGCCTGTGCAGATTGCCCTCCGGTGACTATGTTCACTAAAGTGGTCTTAATGGTAAGGGACTGGGTCACATTTTCCAATCAAACCACTAGCGTGTTTACTTGGTTGTTATTGTTGGTACTGCGCCCTGGTTTTCTAAAGGCAATACCAGCCTGGGACAGGATTTCTAGATGACCATCGGTTGTATTTAGATTTAAGAGCGAGGGTTCATAGCCATTTATATCTGTATTGGAAATAGGCAAATCTCCATTTCTTCTTGCTTCGGAATGTTCTTGAACGGCAGTAAAACCTGTACCCAGTCCATTAGATTCAAGAATTGTATTGCTTACCCCAGAAGAAAAGTCCAGATTCAAAGGAAGCTCAACCACAACCTCCTCACAATCCAACGTACTAATGGGATTGCAGGGTACTGTTTCGTCTACATCGGTGACATTAATGGTGATCGATGCTGTTTCAATGAACTCGCCATCATCCACAGATACTGTCAAAATATATTGTGCGGTAGTCTCAAAGTCCAGGAGTGCCAAAGTGGTTATTTCGCCGGTACCCGAATCGATATCGAATACGCCATCATCATTACCTGCGGTTATGTCATACTCCAAAGCAGTATCATCCGTTGCGGATACAGTACCTACTAAAGTACCAGTTGCTACATCTTCCGCAATACTGAAGTCCTGGTCTACAATTACCGGAGGCGTGTTCTCTGCAATATCGGTCACTGTAATCACTAAATCCTGTACAGCCGTGAGGTTACCGGAATCGGTCACAGTAACCTGAAGATTATAAATATTGTCACCTCCATCGTCTTGGGGTGTCTCAAAATCAGGGGCGGTCAGGAAAGAAATTGTTCCGACGGTCGCATCGATATCAAAAAGTGCGATATCCAAACCACCGCTTAGCGAATATACCAGGCCGGAGCCTTCTGCATCCAAGTCATCGGTGGACTCCACATTGATTACCGTGGTTTCGCCTTCCGCAATGGATACTGAAGCAGTCGAAGTTATCGTAGGATTTTGGTTGGTGGGCGCCGGTAAAATCTCAATGGCCATGATAATACCACCATCGACTGAGGCAAGAAAGTCAATGTTCAACTCTCCATCGGCTACCGTCACATCAAAAGTTTCAAGATAGGGAGTCTTTTCACCTGCCGTTACAAAGAGGTCAATGTCATCGATGACGAGAACATCCTCCATACTCACGTCAAAAATTCTTTGGTCCGCTGCCGTCTGAAAATTCTCCACCATGTGCAACGTTACCTGATAATTACCATCGGCTATCGGGAAGGCGTAACCAAAGTCGGCCCCAAAACGTCTGGGCACGTATAGGCCCTCGTTTCCACCGACCACTGTATACGGGTTGTCACTGGTCTGCGATGTGCCTACGAGGTAGGCCGTTTCCTCGGCAACGAACAAATCACTGCCCAGGGTGTAATCCGAGCCGGCAACATTCATTCGGAACGGAGCGGTAATTTCCACTACTGGCGCCTCGGTCACGGTTAGGTCCGCCTCTAAAATGGCGGGCTTGTACCCTGCAGCAGTGGCAATGATTGTATTGCTGCGCGTATCACCTGAAACCAAGGATGTAGCATCTGCGGCAAATTCAAAGTTGCCCAAAGTATTGCTATTCGGTAAGGTCAACCAATCATTTGATATTGTCTCGTTGTCATCAATAATTGTGCTGATATCGGTTGCTCCGTTACCGGTAAGTTCATTGGTGAACGTGCTGGTTGTGCCTTCTTCTAAACTCACGCTGCTGGTAATCGGAACGAACGCTAATTCTCCAGTGACGCCAGTATTTGTACTTTCAGATACAATAATGTGGGTAATTTTGGAGTTAAAGCCTCCTAATCCGTTAATGGTGAGCAGATTATCTTGGACTTCTACAGTAATTGTTCCCGTCTTTGTTTTTTGTCCAACACTAGGATCGAAAGCCGGGATTACCGTATATCCCTCAACGGTTGCGCTGTGGCGGCTATCCACACTATTGCTTATGTCTCCTAATCCTAGGGTCACATCATAGGTGCCATTTGGAATTTGAAGTTCCCAAATCAATTCGTTTCCTCGTGGCTGACCGGCCCAACCGCCAATATTGTCCCCTTGGAAATGTACCAGGGTCCCCAATAATTTTTCAGTATCAGTTGCGGCGTTGTAGGCATTGTCCAGTCGGTTTCTTCCCACACCACCTGATGCGCCCGTACCTCCATTACCAGCGGCGGGAGAGACATCAAAAGGGGTTCCGTTGGATTCCAGTTTCCAACCAAAAGTATAATCGGCACCATCGTAATTGATCATATTTTCCGCATTTCCGAACGCTTTGCCGTAGTCGGCCAAATACCCGGCAGGGGGTGTTGTAAAATTCGGTGCGTTTTGAAAGTTGATTTGGGCTTCAAAAGCTTGGGAATCATCCACATCGGTAACGTTTATGGTTACTTCCGCTGTTTCAGTGAATTCTCCATCATCTACCGCTACCGTCAAGATATATTGTGGAGTGGTCTCAAAATCGAGGTTCGTTAAAGTGACTATTTCGCCGGTATCGGTATCTATATCGAAAACCGCATCATCATTACCTGCTGTTATGTCATAAATCAATGCGCCATCATCCGCGGCCGATACGGTCCCTACCAGGGTACCGGTTACCGCATCTTCCGCAACATCAAAGTTCTGGTCCACAATTACCGGGGGTGTGTTCAACGTGACCTCAGTCACTGTGATTGTAATGTCTTGAACCGCTGTAAGGCCACCGGAATCTGTTACCGTAATCTGGACATTGTAAATGTTGTCCCCTCCATTGTCCTGTGGTGAGTCAAAATCAGGAGCGTTTAAGAAAGAAATTGCCCCCGTGCTCGCATCGATATCGAAAAGAGCGATATCCAGACCTCCGCTAAACGAATAGGTAAGACCTGAGCCCTCAGAATCGTTGTCGTCGGTTGCCTCCACATCAATCACCAGGGTATTGCCCTCAGCGAAAGATATCGCAGCTGCTGTAGTAATTTCAGGGGATAGGTTGGAAGCTTGTTCCGTAATTTCAAAAGAAGTGAATGTCGTATCAAAGGTCTGGCTAGCGGCCGCCCTTCTCTGGGTGGTGAAGATTCCTGCAAAGGATAACAGACTGGATGGATTCGAAGAATCATATGAAGTTCCTGAGAAGAAGGTGGTCGGTACGCTCAAAGTGGTGGCTCCTACTTGAATCTCGGAACCTCCATCAACCGTATAGTAGCCAGTAACCGTATTACTACCAGGATTCAATTCTAACCGAAGTGTGATTTCCTGACCATCCGTTGCTCCAATGTTGTTTGCAGAATTCAGTTCGGCCAATGGGTTGGGAGACCCAGTGTTCAGGTCTTCCACTTGGAGTTGTACCCTTTCATTTTCAGCTCCCGTTTTCGCCACAACAAGTTTAATGATATGGTCTTCGTCCAAACCAAACCAAAGTCCTGACTGCTGCGAACTGTTCCCTGCACTTTCTGAAAAATTAGGATTATTCAAGACCAGTGTAATGTTGAAAATACCCGTAGGAGCAACAAAACCAGCACCCAACGCATTTATTTGTGAATTGGTGTCGGTACTACTGGGAGTACCAGAAGGTTGCGAAAAGAAAATCCCTTTGGTACTGGTCAGTGTAAGACCACTGCTGCTCTGTACAATCAGTCCTGGTTCATAGCCAGGGACATCGGTATTGCTCACTGGGTCATCCGCCGCCAATCTTGCACTTGGTTCAAGAACCATGGTAAAACCGGAATTGGAAATTTTACCATTATTTGCCGTGAAATCCAAATTTAAAGGCAGTGCGGTTTCAACTTCGCCACAATCGAGTGTGCTTATGGGAGAACAGTCTACCTGGGCCGTAAGGGAAATTAATGAGCTAAAAAGAATTACGAGGGTGAGAGTAATTTTCTTCATAAATAAAAAGGATGTTGGAATTGTAACTGGATATTTGTTTTAGGCGCCGGAAGGCTAGAATGTACCTTTCGCCCATCAGAAAAAGTCTATTTCTTCTTTATTGAAAACCAGTCCTTTTCTAACAAAAAAGTAAGAAGTGTACTAAAGAAAAAACTAGATAAGGAGAACGATTTCCTTATTCCATCTAAACTGGTCATCGATTAAGTCGGGTTTGGTCATTACCACAACCGAAGAAAAGTCAGAAAGATAGGGGTGGAAATCTCGTGATTGGAGACTAGCTTAAAAAGTCAATACTATTCTATCAACTTTTCTTTTTAAAATTATGTGGAATAGTTACCAGGTCAAAAAAAAAAGTTAAAAAGACGATAAAAAGACGTTAATCTAGATAAGCTGCAAATAATGTATTCAAAGTAGGTCCTTTACTTTTAGCAGATTGAGGATGTTTTACTTTTTTAAGCCATGAACGTTGGAAACGGAATTTCCTTGATATAGCAAGAAAAAAAGCGGCATTGATTTGAACATCAAAGCCGCTTACGAGGTACATTTGTTGAAATTGATATCATTCTTCTGATACTTTTTTCAACAGTTCCATGCCACGGGCGTTTACTTTATCCATTTCTTTCTTAGCTCCAAAAAGGCCCATAAAAAATGCATCTACAAATCCTGATTTTAAATTGAAGTCTTGGGTGACGGTAACGGTTTCATTGTTCTGTTCAAAGGTATACTCAAAGGTAGGCTGCGCTTTGAACGGTTTTTGGATGTCACATTCCATTTTAACGTACTTGTTCGCTTCAATTCTGGTTATTTCCTGGTAGCCCACATCCTTACCTTTATTGCCCACCCAGTGATACTGGGCCCCTATCTGTCCATCGGTTCCTTTGACTTCAGTCTTTTGAGTGGGATCGGCTTCCAAAAATGGAGACCATTTTGGAAAGTTGCTTAAATAGGCAACATTGTTGTATACGGTCTCTACATCTGCATTTACGGTAACCGTTTTTTGAATATGTATCTCTTGTAATTTGGAAGCATTGTACGACCCTATTCCCAAGAATACCAAAACTACTGCTATAACTATTATTACAATCATTTTTTTCATTTTTTAAAGTTTTGAATTAATTGTCCATTGGAATTATACTTCTGACTTCGACACTACCGCCCATAGATAGGATTGGGCAATTTTTGGCCAGTTCCGAAGCTTCTTCAAGTGAGTTGGCATGCACGACCATATTACCGCCCAAGGTTGTGTTTTCCAGGACAACAATACCATTGGAAACAGATTTATCTGTCGCTACTTGCCGTCCTTCGAATCCCAGTTGATGGGTACTTACCAGTTTTTCCTTCAAGGCGATGTTCCCTATGAAGCTTCCCCATTGCTCCTTTATCTGGGCCTGTTCCTGTTCCGTTGGCTGATACTCAACATTCGGTGTGAACCTGAATAAAAGCATAAAGAGTTTCTTGTTTTTCATCGGTCTAAATTTTAATGGTTAACAACACACCAAAACTAAAGCGCCGGAAAAACAAAAACCTTTTCCTATGACAAGAAAACCGGGTTATCTGAATTTTTTGTCAAACATTTTGCGAAACACCGAAATATGAAGAAAGATTATGGTGGCCGGAGCAAAGGCAGGGATAAAACAGAAAGGAAACTGGGTAAGTACATCAACACCTTGGCTTCCCGTTTCCATATTCAGTTTGGTCAAAACAACTGCGGTCCCCGAGGTGAGCAAAATATCCGCAAGACCAAAACTGTTCCAGAGTATCGTAAGTTTTTTGGAGAAGGGCTTCTTCTTTTCCAGTGTTCTTGCCACAAACAAACTACCAATCGCGGTAATCATGTCACCAAGGCCAGCGATGAACGCAAAGGTCTTGGGAAGTTGTTCGAGAAAAAACAGTATTAAAAAAAACCCGCCTATCAATCTAAAAATATGGACCCTTACCAATGCGGACAACGGTATTTGTCCTAAAAGGGATTTGTAGAAACTCGTGTTAGATATATAGAACAAGTAAAAAAGCAGTAAGGGCAATGTGGTGACCACGATAATCCGCGGAGGCAAAACCACTACATTGAAGACTCCCGAAAAGCACATCAGTGTGACTAGGACAAGGTAAGCCAGGTAAAAAAGAATAATCGCATTGCGCTTTCTTCCATAATCTGTGTTTCTGGTCAAATTGGCAATCAAAACAATCGGAAAAAGGAAAGCAATCAAAAAAGCAATGGAGACAACTACGGGTACTTGGTCAGCGAAGGTGTTCATAGGGTAATCTCTTTTCGTATTCTACTCAAGGAAGTGTCTGTAATTCCGAGATAGGTAGCTATATGTTTTAAGGGAACATTCTGCACGATACTGGGCTTTTCCTTTATCAAATTGAGATAACGTTCCTTGGCGTGGTCCGCTATTACTGAAATAGAATGGTTCTTCAACTCAAAATAGTTGTTTATCAGGCGGGTTCGTCCTACTTCTCGAAAGGCTTCGATATGAAAAAGTTTCATAAAATCCGCGAACTTAATCTTCCAACATTTCACTTTGGAAAGTGCCTGTATCGATTCTCGGCACGGCTTTTTTAAAAAATAAGAGTGCCAATCAATGATGATATCGCAGGTGGAAAAAAACTTAGTTGTGATATCATTTCCCTCCAAATCAATAGTATAAGAACGGCAGAACCCCGTTTCCAAAAAATAGTAATAATTGGTCGTTTTCCCCTTTTCAACTAAGTATTCGTTTTTTTTAAAATCGATTTCTGTGAAATTTTGAAGAACCAGACTTAGTTCTTCTTGGCTAAAATTTTCAGGTTTAAAAATAGTTTGGAGAAAATGAGGTTGGGTCATCAAATTTTAATGCGTTTCAAATAATTTAAAAATCGGCGTATGGTTTGGTTACTTGGACGTTTGCCGAAAATCAGCTTAGCTCAAGGTATTTACAGTGGACAATTTAACAATTTATCAGATTCAGACCGCACTGTGCAAGATTCTGGTTTGTATTTGTTTTCCAATAAATGAGGAAGAAGATGATTGATACACTTTGACAAAATCGGAGCAACAACAAACGTATACGGCCAACTTGGTCATAAAAACAAGGAAACTGGGTATTGCCCTAAGAATGCTATCGGTTGATACGATATGTTATCCTGCGGTTGGTTATCATGGTCGTTGGTTGAATTCTATTTACGGTCACGTCCACGCTGGGGTTATCTGTGGTTATATTCAAATCCGTTTGATCTTGGCTGTTGGTTACTGTGTTGGTATAAGTCTGGGAACTCGCATAAATATTGGTCATCCGAGCATTGGCGGTCAAAGTAAGGGTTTCCAGCTGACCAGGGTTCAAAGTTCCCACGGTCCAGTTTGGATATGAAAAAGAACCCAAGGTCACAGAAGCCGAAACAAAGTCGAGTCCGGTTGGCAATACATCGTTCAAAACCAAATTGGTTACAGGGTCATCCCAAAAATTCTCAACTGTGATCGTGAAGACCACGTTTGTTCTGTCCGGTACGTTATTTTGATCCACCGTTTTGTCCAGTATGATGTCCGGGTCACAGTAATAGACAGCAATCGAGTTGGAATCGTAGCTACAAGGGCCTCGCGTTACCCGCAAGAAATAATCTCCTGCGACCCCAGCTGTGTATGAGGATGAAGTTGCTCCTGGTATAAGTGTCCCATCGCCATACCATTGATAACCATCAAAAGTTTCTCCACTAGCAATTTCAAGCACTGCCCCGGGTAGACAACTGTTTCCAGAGATTTGAAGATCAATATCCGGTACGGTATCAAAACCAGAGTAATAGCCCGCTACACCCCTGGCCCCATTAAAACCGAAGAATCCAACCGCAATAGGCCCCGTAGACTGAACGCTCACATTCCCGGTAAGACTAGGTAGATAAAATGTTTTCCAATCAGATGTTCCCGCAACACTGGATGAAGCTGGTAGGGATACGGTACCACTTCCATCAGTGACCACAATGTTCGCATCTGGGGTGGTGGTTGCCGCAATTATGGTAACCCCGCCGTTTATTGTAACGCCAGCTGCATCGGTAATGTTTGGAATGTTATCCATAATATCAGGCAAGAGACAATTAACGGGAGCCACAAAGTTCAATCCTTGAGTATACGCCTGTGTTGACCCCGCCATACACTGATAAGCATAGACATCTTTAGAGGTTTCTACATACATATTGGCCCCTACCGAATTGGAAGAATAGTTGCTGCTTGGTATTTCAAAAAACTCACCATCGTTTAAGGTGGCAATGGGTGTCGTGGAACCATTTACAAAAATATCCGTATTGTTTTCGGTAGCAATGATCAATGGAAATTCAGTCCAACCGTTACTATTTCCATTACCTCTTACGAAAACATATTCCTTACCCAAGCTGTTTTCCGGAACCGGTTGGTCTATTCCAGCATCTCTATTGGTAGATCCTGCTTGACGTCCATAATTTAATGAACCATTGCTTATCGCAATATCCTTATCGGAAACAATAGAAGCTCCGATCCATCCCCGTTCATGTGCAGGGGTCTCGGTATCGCCTATATAGGTTTCAAAAACAAAGGATTCGTTTTCATCCAAGACAATTGTGTATGAATCATCTGTTATACCGGCCCTATTGCTACCCACTCTAAATTCACAATCCGAATCATAACCGGAAAGGGTGATGGTGGTATTGTCCTCGGTGGCCATAATCCCAAGGGTATTGGATTTGGATACATGAGTCCCGAGATTTGGCACCCCGCCCCATTTGAAGCTACGACCCAGCGCAATGCGCCCTTTAGAAGTGAGTGAAGCTGCCTGAGAATTGGACCTTCCCCGGTAGTTGACGTAAAAATTTTCGCCACCGGACGATTCAAACCGAAGACCACTATTGGTCAAAATAACCCCGGTGTTACTATCATCGACCAAAGTAATGTTGTTGTTCCCATTGGCAAGCGTATAAATAGCGGGTGCCGTATTGGAAATTGTAAACGAGGTAATCGGTGTCGTTGTTGTACCCCGATAGACATTTACGGTAAACGCCGTGGATTGAGGGGTGGAAAGATAAATGCTTTGTTGTTGGATGGCACCATTGTTCTGTCCTTGACGCAAGGGTGGTAAATAATGCAAATCACTCAACTGCGCTTGTACGGTAACTCCCCCCGTCAAAAGTACAATCAGAACCGCTATTTTTTTTAGCATAGGATTTGGAAACTACTTGTTCTAGTATTTACACAAAAAAAACGCTTTTGTAGCGGTCCTTCAAACTAATGTTGTGTAAGCGCAACCTAGTGTTGCGAGCATTTTGATTGGGTAGGTCCCAAAAGGGCGGATAAGCTAAAAAACTGTCTGGAACCTTTTTAGTAGGAACAACGCTTCTGGACGATACATCTTACTGAATCCAAGGTTTTATAACAGAACTATTCCACATAAAACACTTCTCTGGCGAATAAAGCATTTCCATTCTCAGAGAAACCTTCGATCACGATTTCAAATGTCCCCTGAATATCCGACGAATAGAAAACAAACTCCGTGTCGCTCGTCAATTGCCCTGTTGGAATCCACATCAACTGATAACGAAAGTCTGGTGTTCTCTTTGACTTGGAAATTGTATTCTCCTGATAGGTTTGCCTGAAGTACTTTTTTTGTACTTGAGGACGAAACAGTTTTACTTTCTTCGCCGAAACGTCGTTCAAAATCGGAAAATAATTACCTTCCTTGGTCTGAATTCTGATAACGCCATCATACATCTCCTTCCCAAATACGTATCGATTCCGGCCCACATCTACGGTTTGAATTTGCCTGGCGTTAAAGTCCATAAGACTTTCGTGGTCCAAAACTTGAATTCCATCGATCAACACCAAAGGTTTATTATCTGATTCCGAATAAGGAGGGTTCACGCGTACCTTAAAGGAACGATAATCCGGAGATTCCCTATTGATCCAAAGGTGCTCCACAATTTCGATAACGGTTTCCCTAAGGGTGGCAAATCGGGTAAAATCGTCCAAATTGAACTCCAGACTATTCTTTAGAAAAAAGGGAGTTTTTATTTCAACGGTCGGAATGGTATCCGGTTTTACACTGAAAAAGGCATTCTCGATTTGATTATGAAAACTTCGGGCTAGAATGATCTGCTCCATGTCTTTGCTTAATTTGAAATCATAAAAATCAGATTTCCCCATATCCGGACTTTGAGATTGAACTATTTCCAATTGATAAGCTCCTGGACCGGTACCCAACACTTGGATGATTGCTGTTTCCCCTTCATAGGCCGTATCAATCGAAAAATAAAAATCTCCATTGTCATTGGTCGTAGCTGTCTTGAAATGGGTGCTGTGTCCTGGAACAGAAAGAGAGACGCCCATCCCGCTTTGGGGCTTCCCGGTTTCCTTGGACCGTACTTTACCAGATAAAAGCGCTCCCCGTATCTCGGGTAAAAATTGATATTCGTTCGCAGAAGAAGCTTTTGAAGGGCTTTCCATTCCTGCATTGCCTTTGTTTTTGGTTGCCGTGGTCCGATGCGGAGAAGGCAAGGCATCGATTTTCCTAACCGAAATGGAAACGTTGTACAATTCCGCTATCGGAGTTTTGGGACGTAGGGAAAAGGAATTTTTTCCCCTTTTGCCCATTTCGGAGGTATTCAGTTGGATTTCCAAATCTTCGGATGCTTCTCGCACTAAATTGCCCTTTTTCTTTTCCGATGTCCCCGTAACGTTCAAAATTTCTGCAAGCGAATCCAAATCCTTTTCCAAAAAAACACTTTGGTCACCGGTATATGGATTGATTATCGTGATATCCTGCCGATAAAATCCCATAACCCCAAAGTTTTTCATCCACTGGGTATATCCAACAAGTTTGTAATTTCCAGAAGGAACGGAAGTGGGTATAAAAAAATCAGAGTACGAACGGCCTTGTTCCAGCCTTAGCTTTTGTTGAAAGACATATTCCCCGTTTTCACCTATTAAATCCACATAGGCAATCTTACTTATCTTAGAAGGTTTCAAATTTTTGTCATCCAAGCAGTACAGACTATACAAGATATACTCCCCTACGAAAGCCAGGGTCGTGTTCACATGCAAATAGACTTTTTCTTTTGGAAATTCAATTTTCTCATTTTGAGGGTTTTGTGACAAACACACGGCATTCCCCAAATAAAGCGAACAGCAAAGGACCATCAGCTTTTTTACGCTATTTCCATATTTGATATCGGTGATGCTCATTCTTCCCAAAAATCTGGTATTTGGTTACTTCCCAGAGCCGTACAATCCCCACAGGGCCGATTTACCAGCACAAAAGGACGGCTTTCCTCACCCGAATCCGATACATATTTTTGGCCCAGACTGTTCAGTGCCTGTACCAATGGTGAAGCCCCATCCGGGGAGTCAGGAAGCAAATTTGGTGTAAACTCAATACTACAATCAACGGCATACGGAGGTAGGGGCTCTCCCGGAAAAAAATCCTCATAATCAAAGAAAATTCTTCTAGTGGTCACAGTAGATACTTCAAAGAATCCGAGGACATTTTCAGATTCGTCTTCCAATGAAAACACGTTCCCGGTTAAAAATCCGGGTTGAACCTGGGCAAACAGACTTTCGGTTTGGGACGAGAACTCATTCAGTGTATCGTAAAAAGCAAAGGCATCCCTGGACTGCACAAATTGTTTTACAAGAATACTGTATCGATGGGAGATGATAAAATTGGTGCTTGTTATAAAGCGGACTGGGAAACGGGTCAATCCGTTGGTACCTGTATCTTCGGTATTGGCCAGTATTATGGTATTGGAACGTTCCGTATTGTAACAAACACGCTGTTCCTCGGTTTTGGGTTCTAGAATAACCACGGGCGGACGTGGTCTGTCACGGACCACCACTGCATCTACAGCAACCCATCTCGGTGCTACAATTTCATAGGTCTCTTCATATTCGAACCTAAAAAATGTATTACCGGACTGCAAAGCCTGACTGTCCACCAATATCGCAATGCCATCCTGACCGTTGGCGTTTTCTTCCCTTGAGGCGTACAAATCAAGAATCTCTGATTCCGAAGAGAGCGCCGCGGATTCCGAACCATACGTTCTTCCATCCGATGTTGTGATGGCCAACTGATACGCTCGCTCCGGCAAAGCGGCAAAGGGTTGGACCGACATATACATCCCAGGTTCGATTTCCTCAAAAACATATTCGTTTTGTTGGTTGTCCGTTACCCGCACTACTGCGGAAGACTCTGGATTTGGACCATCATCTTCCAACCGGAAAGTCCGGGACAACAACACTTGCTGCCGTTTATCTTCGTTCGTAATAGCGGCCTCTATAATAAGGGCGCTTTCAAAAATCTCAGTTTGTGGTTCAAAGGATTCTACACAGGAACCGAACAATATCAAAAGAAAAGCGAAAGCCTTTAATACTGGGATCCGTTCGATGTACTTTAAAAGGTAACCTATCTCCATAACTTAAAACTTGAAATTATAGGTTATCGACGGAATGGGTATGGCAAAGATTGAACTTTGCAAGGCCCTTACCTCACCGTCTTCTGTTAGAAAGAATACGGAATAAGGATTGTTACGCCCTAGCACGTTGTATACGGAAATGGTCCAAAAACTATGGGCAAACTTTTTTATTTTGTGGTTGCCTTCTATATTCAATCCAATATCCAGACGATAGTAATCCGGTATCCGAAACTCGTTCCTATCGCTGAACAAAACAAACTCAGAATTGTTGAAATTAAAGGACCCTACCGGAAAAGTAATAGGTCTGCCCGTTTGATAAACAAAATTAGTAGAAAGACTGAACCTTCTTGTAAGCTTGTAATTGGCTACCAAACTAACATCATGTGGCCTATCAAAGTTAGAAGGGAAAAAATCTCCATCGTTGATTCTCTCCTCCCTAAAATCACTGGCGAATCTCAGAAAGGATCGAGAATACGTGTATCCCAGCCAGCCATTCAGTTTTCCACGGTTCTTTCGCATCAAAAACTCCACGCCATACGCTTTACCCTCACCCTGAAGTATTTCCGTTTCAATATTCTCGTTTAGGAGGAGTTCTGCCCCTACTTTAAAATCCAATACGTTGTCCGAGGTTTTATAATAGCCTTCAAGACTTAGTTCATACATATCCTCCTGCAGGTTCTTGTACAATCCCAAAGAATACTGAAAAGCCCTTGCTGGCTCAATATTTATATCTGAAAGCTTCCAAGTATCAATAGGTGAAACCGTGGTGGTATTGGAAAGGGTGTGGATATATTGAAAGGTATTGTTGAAACTTCCTTTGATGGATAAGTCCGGTGCCAAGAGATATCTCGCGGACAATCTAACTTCTGGCCCAACGTAGGTGGTAATAAATTCGTTGGCATCAAATTCCTGCTCTTCCAATAAGGTTGCTTCACTACGGGGCTCATTTTTAGCATAAATTCTCTGGGTAGAAGGACCTAATGCAGAAAATACTGAAAGTCGAAATCCGGCATCGATCAAAAAAGTATCGCTCAACTTAAAGTTATCCGAAATAAAAACAGCGGATTCCAAGCCCTTTTCCCTGGGAATCTCTAGGGATTCAATCACGGATTCACTGTTCAATGGATTCCGATTACCGGGATCCACTAAATAGAGTTTTGAAGAAATACCGAAATCCAAGGTATGTCTGTTATTTAAAAGATGGATGAAGTTAAACTTAGCTTCGGTCTCATTAATGGTATACCCTAGATCAAAATCTTGGTTGGAATTACCATCAAATTCAATTTCAAAATCATACTGACTATTGGATATAATGAGCTGACCCTTGGTTTTTTCGCTAAACTTGTGATTCCATTGTAAAGCCGCCATCCGGTTCCCGAAGCCAAATAGGGAGTCTGAAGTGATACTAAAGTTGTCTTGGCTGTAATAGGCAGTGGCGCTCAGACTGTTGTTTTCATTAAGTTTATGCGTGTATTTTGCGATTACATCGTAAAACGAAGCTTCACTGTTGTTCAAAGATTCATCATCTAAAGAACGTAGTATCCAGTCTGAATAGGTCCCGCGACCCCCAACAAGTAAAGCAGCTTTTTCCTTCACGATAGGAGCTTCTACGACCACATTGCTCGTTACTGGTCCAATGGAAGCTTCCGCAGAGAAATCCTTTGCGTTTCCGTTTTTGGTGGTGATATCAAAAACGGAGGACAACCTGCCTCCAAAACGGGCTGGAATATTCCCTTTGTAAATCGTGGCATCTTTAACGGCAAATGGATTCAACGCTTGAAAAATTCCAAAAAAATGCGATGGATTATAAATAACGGCACCATCCAATAAAATCAGATTTTGGTCGGTATTGCCGCCACGTACATTGAATCCCGCGGCACCCTCTCCAGCGGTCGTAATTCCTGGTAGGGTGGTTGCAACTTTCAAAACATCCCTTTCCCCTAAAACCAGGGGAATGTTTTTCGTTTCTTCGGAAAGGATTTGATTGGAGCCCGTAGTGGCATCTTCAACATTTGTGCGGGCCGAACCTTCTACGACCACTTCTTCCAATTGCTCGAGGCTTTCATCCAAGTTGAAATCATACTGCCCATTGTTGTACATGACCACATTGGTCTCCGTATCTGCAAATCCCAAAGATTTTGTGATCAGTACGTTCTTACCGTAGGCAAGTTCAATTTGATAAAATCCTTGGGTATCCGTGACGGCACCGCCACTTCCCCCTTTCAAGACTATCGCCAGGTTCGGAATCGGTTCTCCCGTAGAAGTAGACCTTGCCACACCCGATAATGTCAATTTTCTATTTCTTAATACAGAACTGGCCTTACCTATCCGCACCGTTTTGATTTCAGTAGGACCCTCCACTTTTTCCAGATTCAAAAAAATGGGGTCTGCTGTATTCTGGGTATCTAATTCAGAATCGCCATCCACAATACGGGGTCTGTTTCCAAAAAAGCCTTCCGGTAAACGGTTGTAAATAATTTGATTGCGTATCAGGTATATTCCGTTTTTTGGTCCGAGGTGGTATTGTATCGCGGTTTCTTCAAATAGGAAATCGAGTAACTCTACAACTTCAACGTCCTCAAATTCTCCAGATAGTGGAGTAACGTCCAACCATTCGGGAACGTAAAAAAAACGATATCCGGTTCGTTCTTCCACTTTTTGTAGTATTTCCACTGGAGTTTCGTTTTGAAAAGAGATGGAAAGACGGGACGTACTTTCTTGCGATAATAAACATAGAGGAAGTACGAACCAAAGAATTGAAAAACCTCTTTTCATAGACTTTTAGGTTTCAATTTTTCAAGATTGGCATCTATTTCCTGTAGCAAAACGCGTAGGGAACCATCCGTCACATTGGAACCTGTTTTTTTGGACAAGAGCTTTTTTTGAAGTTCCTTGGAAAGAGGAAACAGACCAATGACATCCTTCGGTCTTTTGATGGGGTAAAACGAACCCTCATACTCCAAGATGTACTCATCTTTGGGCTTAAACTCATAATAGACCCTATTTCTATTGAGTTTTCGCACATCTATTTTTCGATGCTTTTTTAATAAGCTGTAGTTTTTGGATTTGACCAATACCTCAAAAAAACCGAATATCGAATTAGAACCAATATTCGTGGCAATCTTTTTGATAAACTTTTTATTTCGGATTTGAAAACTGTCCACCTGGGAATCCGTTA
This sequence comes from uncultured Allomuricauda sp., assembly GCF_937884665.1. Taxonomy (GTDB): domain Bacteria; phylum Bacteroidota; class Bacteroidia; order Flavobacteriales; family Flavobacteriaceae; genus Flagellimonas. The sequence goes on from NZ_CAKZYF010000167.1 coordinate 22,015, forward strand.
ATTGAATGGGGGAAACTCCGGTTATTTCGCGAGGATACACAATAATTTTATCCTGGAACAAATCATACTTCAAAAAGACTTGATGATACGGGATATCTTGGCACCAGAGCGTACCGGTCAAATAATTCGGTGATTCAAAAAAACGGTGTTTTTCGTTGATTACCTGGTACTCTTCCACAAACGCCTCGGAAGCATAAAGTCCGGAATTAAGGATACCTATTTTCTGGTCAAACCACAAGTACAAGGAGTCGGACGAGGGATTTTGCCCAATCGATGGTATTGAAAAAACGAAGGTAAAGCATCCTTGAAAAACAAGGACCACTTTTTTCCAAGTGCATTGGGACATGTTACAGTTCGTTTTTTGATTAAGTCCGGGAGTGACCTAAAACAGCGATTTTAAAAATAGAAAATTTATATACAAAGTAAAAAGGAAAAACGCATTTTTGGACGGTAACCAAAAGGATCTATCGAGACCTTTTGAAATCCTGACTACCCAGTATTATTTGTCGATTTGATTATTGTAAAATAAGTGGTTGTAGCCTATCTTCGAAACGGCTTAGAATACCACACATGGTACTTCTGTTCAGCGGTAATTTTGAGCTGGCGAATTGCCCCAAAGTTTAAATAATGGTATGGACGGGATACGGCAAATAGGGTAAATCATGAGCATAAAAACCTATTTTATCCAAATTATCGCGATAACCAGTCTCTCGCTGTGTCCCTTTGCCGGTTTGATACTGGCGCAAGAAACTTTTCCGCCTCCTGAAGTACCGTTTGAAATTTCCGCCAAAAAAATTGGAGATGATGAAATTGTCCTTAATGGTACCTTAAATGAATCCGTGTGGCAAGATGCCCAAATGATCACGGGATTTACCCAACGGGAGCCCGTGCAGGGAAAACCAGCTAGTTTTGATACCGAGGTGCGTATTCTTTTTGATTCGAAATATCTCTATATAGGAGCAATATGCAAAGACAGTCTCACCGACCGAAAGCGATTACGAGTTCGAAACCTACAACGGGATTTCAGCGGTTTCGGCAATGACCGTTTTAGCGTCGCCCTAGATGGTCTAATGGACAAACGCAATGCTGTGGGTTTTGAGGTTACCCCCTACGGATCACAAAGAGAACTTCAAGTAATTGATGGGGATGAATCTGATGGTAACGTGGACTGGGATGCACTGTGGTATGTACGCACCCAAGTGACCGATAAAGGTTGGACCGTTGAGATGGCCATCCCTTGGAAGACACTTCGCTACAAAAAAGGCAGTACTGCTATGTTGATTTCCTTTAATCGCAACATACGGCGGTACAACGAAATCACTACATGGCCCGCTTTCCCGAGGGTCTTTTCCCATTTTAGAATGGCTTATGCCGCTGTACTAAAGGATTTGGAACCCCCACCGCCTTCCGCCAATATCCAAATAAATCCCTATCTACTGGGTGATACCGGAAGAACGCAAGAAGGGGAACTTCCTGAAGAACGGAAGGAAAATGTTGAAGTGGGCGGAGAATTTAAATGGGCCATAACTCCAAATTCCATATTGGACGTTACCGTGAACACAGATTTTGCCCAGGCAGATGTTGACCAACAAGTACAAAACCTCACCCGATTCTCAGTACTTTTCCCTGAACGCCGGCAGTTTTTTCTAGAAAATGCCAATATTTTTCAAACCAGTTCCACTTCGCGTATCCAACCTTTTTTTAGCCGTACCATCGGTTTGGACGATAATGGACGTCCTATTCCCTTGGATGGTGGCCTGCGCTTTACCAGTCGTACCGAAAGACAGACCTCAGGAGTTTTGGCCATGCGCCAGCGCGGTACCGATGATTCCCCTGCCACTTATTTTGGGGTAGGACGATATGTTCATAATTTTTCAGGACAGAATCGATTAGGAGGTATGGTGACCCACCGTCACGAGGAAAGTTTTGTCCAAAACGGCATTGAAATCGAGTCGCAAACCAATACTACAGCTACAATAAACGGCTTTTTCCGCCCAAAACAATCTTTATCTTTTGAAGCTATGATCTCAGCATCAACTGACGAAGAAGCAGGTGATGGATTGGCCGCACACGCGTTTTTATGGCAACAAAAGAACTGGGGATTTATGGGAGTGACTGGTCAATACGTTTCTCCCAACTATCTCCCTGGAGTAGGTTTTCTGGCTTTTGAAGATTATCTGCTTTTGGGGCCGAGAATCGATTTGGACCTTCGCCCTAAATGGCTGCCCCGTTTTATCCGCAGTTTTGGGCCCGATATTGGCTCTGATGTTTTTTGGAGGGCATCGGATGGGGCTTTTCAACAAGCCCTTTTAAACGTTTCCCCCTTGGATTTCGAATTTCAAACCGGGGGTCAGTTCGAGGTTCGTTTTAACCAAGAATGGCAACAACTCGATTCTCAATTTAATCCCTTGGGAATCGAAATTGCACCGGGATATTACCAATTTGGTCAATATGAAATTAGCTTGGATTCCGATTTTTCCCGAAAACTGGCCGGTGCTGTGACATACGGCAATGGCACTTTTTACGATGGCAGCCTGCAAACCTGGGACTTTGATGCCAGGATCTCACCTTCGCCCTACGTGGAACTTATCGGTTCATATACCATCAATGATTTTTCTAATTTGGGCGTTATGCAAAGTGATTTAACAGCCAATTTACTCTCAACGACCGCAAGACTGGCTTTAAATCCAAGAGTACGTCTTGTAGGTTCTTATCAGTGGAACAGTGCCAACGATGCCAATATTTGGAATGTACGGTTCGCCTGGGAATATCGACCCTTGTCGTTTATATTTATCGTTTTCAATAACAATGAGACGGAAGGATTTTCTTCAAACCCAAGTTTGTTCTCGCAAAGCGAAGTGATTGGTAAAATCACTTTTTTAAAGCAGTTTTAAAGACTGTATTTCTATTTAAAAATCTAAACTGGCCTTTTAAAACACAGGAATTAAAGCAATTTTTTAACCGTAACTGAAAAAACTGCCGAGGTTCTAAAGTATGCCGGCAGCACCGTAAAGTCTCCTATCAATTTATATTAATTCTAAATAAGTTAGTATTTTTGATAATCAAACTGATTATGTTCAAGTTACCCCTATAATCTATAAAAAAATTGCAGTATGAACACGCTTAAAAAAATTATACTATTCGCGGCTTTTTTGGCCTCATTTGTGGGAAACTCACAAGAAAATATATTTCTGAGTAGAGACTACTGGAAAGCCAATCCTTCCATCGAACAAATTGAAAAAGATATTGATTCGGGCAACGATGTGAGTCAACTCAACGCGTACGCCTTTGATGCGGTCTGCTATGCATTTTTGGAAAAAGTGGACAACGAAACCATAAAGTACTTGCTCAGCAAAAAAGGTAACGAAGTAAATAAACTTACCCATGATGGTAGAACCTACATCTTTTGGGCCGCCTACAAAGACAACCTTGAAATGATGCAATATTTGGTTGACAGAGGCGCAAAAGCAGACGTCATCGATAGCCATGGCTACTCCCTTTTAAATTTCTCCGCGGTTACCGGACAAACCAACACCGCGCTTTACGATTTTATCCTTTCCCACGGCGCAAAACCCACAGAAGATATGAATCGTGAAGGTGCAAACGCTTTGTTGCTAGTAGCTCCCTTCGCCAAAGATTTTGCGATTTTTGATTACTTCCAGAAGCTTGGACTTTCAATAAATGATGTGGATAAAGAGGGCAATGGTATCTTCGAGTATGCTGCAAAAGGGGGTAATGTAGCGATATTACAAAAATTGGTAGATAAAGGAATTTCCTTTAAAACGGGTGAAGAAAGCAGTGGAAATGCAGTGCTTATGGCAAGCCAAGGAACCCGAGGCAAACAAAACACTTCAGAAGTGTATCAGTACTTGGAAGACCTGGGGCTTAAGGTCGATGCGACGGATGAATCCAATAGAAACGCGCTCCATTTTCTCGCCTACCGAAATAAAGATACCGAAGTCCTGAACTTTTTTTTAAAGAGAGGGGTAGATGTCAATCATCAGGATAAAGAAGGATATACGCCTTTTATGAACGCTTCAAACTATAATAGTCTGGAAGTTGTCAAATTATTGGCAACGAAAGTCACCGACATCGATTTAGCGGATAATGAAGGGAAGACTGCTTTGGCCAGGGCCGTTTCCCGTAATTCGGTTGACGTGGTCAATTTTTTGCTTTCAAAAGAAGCGAATACCGATATGGTCGATAAAAAAGGGAATGGTCTCGCTTACTATTTGATACAATCCTATAATCCCAAAAAACCTGAGGTCTTCGAAGATAAATTGCAACTTTTGGAAGGAAAAGGAGTCTCATTGAAACAAGTGCAACACGATGGCAACACTTTATGTCACCTCGCCGCCAAAGAGAATAACCTTTCACTGTTGAAAAGGCTAAAAACCTTTGGAATCCCCCTAAACGCAAAAAACGATGAAGGTAACACAGCGTTGCATTTAGCAGCCATGTCCGCAAAAGATGATGCCATTTTGAAATATCTCATTGCAGAGGGGGCGGACAAAACCACTTTGACCGATTTTGAAGAGAGTGTTTTTGACCTTGCCAGTGAGAATGAATTGCTAAGGGAAAACGCTATCGCTTTAGAGTTTTTAAAATAAATTATGGTGCTATGAAAAGAAATACAATTTTATTCGGATGGGTTCTCGCCATCGCTGTAATTAGTGCTGGTTTTATGCCTACGGAAGAAACGGTCAACTACAAGTGTATGATCCAACTTACCAATTATACGGGCCATGGGGCCTACGTAGTGGTTTCCATCCTTGACGAAGATGGAGCGTATGTCGAGACCCTGTATGTCCAAGGAGAAGATGAGGAATGGTACCAGGATATTCCCGAATGGAGGAAATTTTTTGATACCAAAAAGCCCAATATTGATGCCATAACCGGAGCTACTGTAGGAGGTGGGCAACGTACTATCAAGGTTTTGAAACTCCCGGCCAACAAGATTGATTCGGGATACCAACTTCGCTTTGAAACCGCCGTTGAGGACCAAAAGTACTTTAAAGATGACGTACAATTTGAATTGACCAGCGAAAATCTTAAAACCAAGGTAGAGGGCAAGGGATATATCCGCTACATCCGCATGCTGCCCACTTCTTAGCAAGATGACATGACACTTTCTATTTGGAGGTACAGTCACATGCTGTTGGCACTTTCCTCTTCCATCTTTTTGATACTGGCATCGCTTACGGGTCTGATTTTGGCATTTGAACCCATGGGTAATGCATTATCCCCCATTAAAAAAGCGGATTTACGGGAGATATCATTATCCAGTACCATGTCCGCTATGGATGCCCATTATGACGAAATCATTTCCCTGGAAGTTGATAAAAACGATTTTGTTGTAGCTGCTGTAGTAAATCAGACTGGAACTACGGAAACCATTTTTGTAGACCCCCTAAGTGGAAAGAAATTGGGAAATCCAAAGGCAAAAGCAAAAATATTCCAGTTCACTACAAATCTGCACCGTTCTTTATTTCTAAAGGGCACAGGACGATTCTTTGTGGGGCTGGTATCCTTTTTGTTATGTTTGATTGCCCTAACTGGACTTCTTTTGGTCATAAAACGGCAAGGAGGTATCGCAAAACTGTTTTCCAAAGTACAGAAAGAAGGTTTTGAACTGTATTATCATGTTAGCCTGGGGCGATGGATGCTTTTTCCCATATTAATTGTGGCGCTCACAGGCGTCTATCTTTCCTTGGAAAAATTTGCAGTATTGCCCCAATCCAAGGTACAGCATCAACTGCCCGAGGCAATTTCGGAAAACATGACCGAAAAAAGAGCTTGGGAATTATCGGTTTTTCAAAACACAAGGCTCAATCAAGTCCGGAAACTGACCTATCCTTTTTCTGAATTTCCGGAAGATTATTTCGAATTGGCCCTTGAGGACAGGGAAGTCTTGATACACCAGTACAACGGGGCCTTTTTGAGTGAAAAAAAATATCCGTTCACAACGATTGCCTCTCGATGGAGCATGCTTTTACATACAGGCCAAGGTTCCTTTTGGTGGTCCTTGGTCCTGATTTTGGTGTGTTTGGCGTTGCTGTTCTTTATCTACTCTGGATTTGTTTTATGGAGAAAGCGCAGTAAGAAAAGTAAAACGCTGGAACTCGTAGCAGTGGACAAAAATGAAGCAGACTTTGTCATTTTGGTAGGGTCTGAAACTGGAAATACCTATCAATTTGCAAAAGTATTGCAAAGTGCCCTTTTGGAAGCTGGGAAATTGCCCTACATCGTAGAACTCAATCAGTATTCCCAATTTAAAAAGGCGACCCATGCCATCATCTTGACCGCTACTTATGGGGAAGGTGAAGCCCCAACCAATGCCCGTAACTTTGAAAAACTATTCCGAAACCTGAATCAAAACCAATCCCTGTATTATTCCGTGGTCGGTTTTGGATCTTTGTTATATCCGGATTACTGTGGTTTTGCCATTACCGTCGATACACTTTTACAAACCAAAGAAAAGTGGGTCGAGACACTTCCCCTCTATAAAATAAACAATCAGGATTTTAGGGCATTTCAAGACTGGAGCACTCAATGGTCTGAATCTACGGGAATCCAAATCAACCTTAAAGCGCCACCAAAAAAGAAAAAGCGATATAAGGAAAAACCGTTTCGAGTGGAACAGCCCCCAAGTCTGAACGTGGATGACACCTTCCTACTTCGATTAAGACCCTTAAAAAGGGCTAAATTCAAATCTGGGGATTTAGCTGGGATTATCGCAAGTGATGGTATGGAGCGGCAGTATTCCATTGCCAAAATAGACGGTGATATGGTCTTAAGTGTAAAAAAGCACGAATTTGGACTTTGCTCCACCTTTTTAAGTTCGCTGGAATCCCAGGACACCCTGCCTGTTGTCCTCAAACGAAACCCGAATTTCTATTTTCCGCACCATGCCCCCGCTGTAGTTTTGATTGCCAACGGAACTGGAATTGCGCCCTTTCTAGGTATGCTGGCAGAAAATACCGGAAATGTTCCAACCACGCTCTTTTTGGGTCTGAGGAACGAAGCATCGTATCAATTGTATACCGATTTGCTTCATGAATATCCTCCAACACAATTGGAAATCGCTTATTCGCAAACCCATAAAAAAGAATATGTTCAAGACCTCTTAAAGGACAAATCGAAATGGGTGTCCCAACAATTGGAAGAGGGCGCCATATTTATGATTTGCGGTTCTTTATCTATGCAAAATAGCGTTTTGGAGGTGCTAGAGGGGAGCTGTAAAAAGCACCTCCAAAAACCGCTCAGTGAATTTGAAAACCAAGAACAGTTAAAAATGGATTGTTATTGATTGAAAAAGGATTTATCTGCAATTGGTCCCACTTGCGGTATTGCGCTATTCAAATGCTCCAGAGCTTTTCCAAAAACAATTTAAAAATTAGAGGTGTCCGAACAGTCAATGTCATCAATGGCATCCATATTTTCATCCAGTAATCGTTGAAATTGAGCCCTTTCTGAACCTGGAACACATTCCCTGACTTCTTCAAGTGCATCCAGATAATCTCTTGCAGCAGCGTTGGCGGCATTGCATGTGATGGCTGAAGGATTTTGACTGAAAGCGATTGAGGCTGCGACAAAAGCATCTGCTTCGTCCGCGACCCTATCTATCCATATTAATCCATTGCAATCAAGACCTGATGTCCCATTATCGTCACTGGAACATCCTAATAAAAATAGTGTCCCTAAGGACAGTAATAATGAGGTTGTTTTACTAGTTTTCATTTTACTTAATCATTAATTGTTATCATTTTATATTAATTCATTGCTTCCTCAAGAGTCAAAACTTATAATTCTTTTGTTTTTGTTTTACTATCCGTTTAATAGACGCCGGTGATTCTGAACAAGAATACTTCAGCTACTTTTCTATTTTTTAAATAAATCTTTATGAATCAGAAATCTAAAATTTCTGTAGTGTTCAGTGCATTTCTAGGGGGAGAGTAAAACAGAGCTGCACGAAACTTTTGTAAATGTAAAGTCAGAACGTGCTTGGACAGTAATAGGTTTGTAACAAACCATATCACAAGTGTAACATCTTCCGTAAACCTAATTAAATAGGGGTTTTACCAACGTATTCCGAAGGCGTGCTTTTGTATTTTTCCTTAAAGACCTTGATAAAATAAGAGGGGGAATTGAAGCCTGATTGATACGCGATTTCCTTTATGGATAGTTTTGAATCGTTCAACAGGGTCTTGGCCAGTAAAAGACGTTCCGTTCTGATCAGTTCGGCCGGAGTTTTATCGATTATTTTTTTCATGTTGCGGTGCAACTGCATACGACTCATTCCAATATCACTGGCGAACTTTTCGGCATTAAAGGTAGCATCCGTGAGACGGTTTTGAAAAATCTGTTGAACACGCTGTAAAAAATCTTCTTCCGCAGTAGTGATCCCATCGGCGTCAGCATCAAATAAGGTATTCTTCTGATATCGATCTCGAAGCAACTTTCGCAATGCGATACGTTGCGCAATTACCAATTCCAATTTCTCCAGACTGAACGGTTTGGTTATGTAAGCATCTGCACCCGTCCCCAATCCCACCAATTCATCTCGTTCATCACTTTTGGCGGTTAACAAAACAACAGGAATATGAGCCGTTTTGGAATTGTTTTTTACTTTTCTACAAAGTTCAATACCGTTCATTACAGGCATCATCACGTCGCTGATTATCAAATCTGGCAACCATTTAAAGGCAATATCCCAACCTATTTTACCATTTTTTGCGGTCTTTACGCGGTATTTTTTACGAAGCCTATCATTCAAAAATTGAAGTAATTCCAAGTTATCCTCAACTACTAGCACACTTCGTGCACTCACTAGGGAAGCTCCATGAACTCCTTCCTGTACCGACACTTTTTCAGCGACCGGGATGCTATCTTTTCCTTTTTCTAACTTTGGTTTTGGTCCTTTTTCGATATCCTCCAAAGGAATTGTAACCCTAAAAACACTGCCCTGGTCCGGGACACTTTCAACCGAAATAGTGCCTTGGTGCAAGGCTATCAATTCCTTCACTATTGAAAGGCCTATCCCTGAACCGGGTTGGGTCTCGTCTTTTTCGGACACTTGATAAAAACGATCAAATATTTTTAGTTGGTCCTCCGCTTTGATTCCCATACCCGTATCTGAAACTTTAATTTCCAACTGGTCCTTTTCAATCTGCGCGTGAAGGCCAATAGCGCCCTCTTTGTCCGTAAATTTTAGGGCATTTGACAACAAGTTGTTCACGCAAGTCTCCAAAACACTGTGATCGTATAATGCGGTCAGGCCATAATCATCCAAATCAACTTTGAAGACGATTTCCTTGCTTTGTGCGTATGATTTGAACTGGATGGACAAATCCTCCAACTGAGATATCGGGTTGCCCCTTTTTGGATTGATCTTCATGGTTTTCGACTCCAATTTGGAAAGGGCCAACAAATCCTCAATGAGGTTGGTCAATCGTTTTGTGTTGTTTTGGATTATGGATAAGTCTGCGTCTGAGATTGGATTTTTATCGAGCAACGCCTCTTCCACGGGAACTCTGATAAGGGTCAGTGGAGTTCTGAATTCGTGGGAAATATTTTCAAAAAGTCTTGATTTTAGAACGTCCAATTGCTTCAAAGATTCTTTTTCCTTTTTTGCCAATCCGAGGGCCAGCCTATTTTCAGAAGCCACTTTTTCCTTTAACTTATTTTGATAGCTGATTACTCCAAAGAATACCGCGGTCTCTATCACAACCATTTTCAAAAGAAAAACAGCATCACCGAGGTAAACTGAAATCACAGAGCCCAAATTTATCAATAGCGTTCCAATCAATGTGATAATTGCAATCCTATCAGGCTTATTGAAGAACATCAAACCTACAAGGATCAATCCGTTTATTGTAGCTAAGGTGTAGAAGGTATTCAATATTTGAAAACGTCCTGGAAGGAAGGGAAAGACAAGCATCGATGTTAGGTTCAAAACTGAAAAAACGGCGATACAGACAAGACTATACTTCGCATATTTATATATGCGTTTGAATTTATTCGGCACATCAAGGAATGCATAAATAAAATAATAGTAGGTGAACAATATCCCAAAACGCGTAGCTTGGTTTATGTAAAAATACAGCTCAGGAAGCGTCTGATTGTACCAATTCATGGGCACAATCAATCGATTGCCATAGTATAAGACCACCATGAACAAATACAGACTATAGGTTAAAAAAGCATTGTTTTTGTTGATTAGAAAGCCAATGAAAAACAATAAAAACGACATCAGGGCAACACCTACATAAAAGTGATATTCTCGGCCTTCTAAAGATTTAATGGCCAAGGTGCTCACAATCGCTTCCCGATTGTCGGTATAAACAAAAATTGGTCTTCTTCGCTTGATACCTGACGACCAGTGTACCAATATATCCTCTTTGAGATAAAAGTATTTCGTATGGTCAATGCCTTGATTATAAACGTATGCAATAAATTTTTCGGCATTGGTATTCAAGTATTGCGGCAGGCTTTCCATCAAACCTATGGGCAACCGTTGATATTGCTTTTCCCGAGGTACAAAAAGGGTTCCATTTCCTGTATCAAGAGATTGAATCATCAAGGTATCGGTTTGGTCAAAAGGCGGGATTTTAAACCGATACCAAATGGTTGCCTCAAAATTTGGTTCAATTTCAGCCAAATCGGTAAACTTCTGCTCTTGAACCGTATTAAAATCAAGATTTCTTGTACTATCTTGAAAAATCTGTAGTTCCATGACATAGTACCAATTATCGGCCCTCATGCCCTTTTTCTTGTTCTGCGCTACAAGTGACATGGAAAACACAGCAAATGCCATAAGCCATAATCGGTTCATAACTCCCCTATCAAGTTAATATTATGCTTGCCTTTTCTAAAGATACTAAAGCGGTCCGTAAAATGGTAATCCCCGATTTTACCTTAAGTTAATTCAACTTTAGATAAAATCAGGGATAATAGATTTGGAATTTACCGTACCCCCTAGTTCTAAAAAAATCTAGTTCACCCGCTCTTGTTCATCTTCCGATCCATACCCCCGTTCTTTTCTTTGGGTGCCTCCGCCAAAATTGTAGCGCAAGGACAAAGACCCGATGTTTCCTTCAGACTGATAAATCCAATCCAGACCTGCATTGTTATTTGGAAGTGTGGAATCAAATTGTAAGAAAGAGTTTCTATCCAAAATATCCCTAAAACTAAAAGCCAACTGCCACTGCTCCGAAATCTTATAGGAAGCACCAAAGTTCAGTCCAATGGCCCCGTCACTTTGGGAAAGGCCAAGAATCCTAGGTGTTATCCAAGTTGCGGAAAAATCTACTTTCAAAGCATTAGAAAACTCATACTGTACGTTTCCGTTAAGGTTGGCATACCAATTGATCTGGGGCAAGGGTACATTATCAATTCGGGGAACCTCTTGCTGCCAAAGTCCGCTAAGGGTATAGTTTGCGGTAAGATTTTTGGAAAACCGAATAGGAAAAGATACGGTGGCAGTAAATAATTTGCGGTCATCCAAAGGTTGCGGATTTAGAACGACCGAACTAAAATCCTCTGAAAAATTGGGAGTGCCGAGCCACGCATTCGGGTTGTTTTCATCTGTGAATTGAAATGTAAGTTGTTTCCTTTTATGTCCCAAGGTATACGAAATCGATCTTGAGGTCACCGGACGTATTGCCGTATTTCCTGTCACAATGGTGGAAGAATTGAAGAAGAAAAAGGCCGGGGCCAGGGTTGTGAAGTTGGGCCGCGTAATGCGTTCCCCGTAGGAAAGCGACATATTCCAATGGCGTTTGGGTTTATGGGAAATCCTGAAACTTGGAAAAAACTGCCCCCTATCCAAAATTACGCTTGCTTCCTCCCCGATTGTGGTCAACTGGGAATCCGTATATTCGAAACGCAAGCCGGCATTTATATCAGTTTTCTCAGAAATTTTTAGGTTCAAATCGCCATAGGCCGCCCAAATGTCCTCATCCAAGTTGCGAATCCTTGATAATGCTTCATCTGGCACGGGAATGCCAGAGGCCACATCAAATACAGATACTGCGTTGGTGAAGTTGGAAACAGTGCCTTTTACCCCAAAACCTAAACCGGAGCTTTCACCTAAAGGCGTATCAAAATCAATTTTCGCTACATGAAATTCAACCTCTGTACCGGCTTCGGACAAAAACTCACGAGTAGCCGGTACATTCGCCTGAATCCGGTTTTCAGAATAGGTGGCGTCATTGGTGTTCGAGTAATCCAAATAATCATATACCAGTCCTAGACTGGATTTTTTCCCTATTTTGAAGTCCACGTATGCACTGGCCAAATAATGGTTCCAGTTATTTATTTCTGTGCTGATCAAATCCTCGGTAAAGAGGGTTTGGCCATTTTCAGTTCCTACCGTTCGGGAAAACGCATCCAAGTCCCATGTATTTCTTCGAAACTTAAATTCCCCTCCTATTTCCATCTTGGGCGTTAGGGTATAGGAACCACCAAGACGTATTTGCGTCAGTCCCGTGAAGGCATCGCGTGCGCTATCCAAATCTTCAAAAAACCGATTACCATCCAATTCATAGCGCTTATCAATAAATGTTGGTTGTTCATTGAAATCGTTATTATTGGCAAAAGACAAGAAAACACCAACACGTCTTCCAGTATAATAGACATCACCTGAACCTCCATATTTAACATTATCGCCATAGCCACCATTTGTTACGAAACTTCCACTGTATCCTTCATTTTCTGCATTCTCCTTCATTATTATGTTAACGATGCCTGCGGTTCCCTCCGCATCATAACTCGCAGGAGGATTCGTAATCAACTCCAACTTTTCAATATTGGAGGATGGTAGGCCATCCAACATTTGCATCAGAGCACCCCCGGTCATTCTTGTACGTTTACCGTTTATATATATTATGGTGCCTTCCTTACCCAGCATGCCAACAACCCCATTTACACGGTTCACGGTCATTCCAGGGGCGGTCTCAATTACCCCCAGCGCAGAAGCGCCCGTATTTATGGCACTACTTTGTACATTGACCACGGTACGGTCTTCTTGTCTTTCAAACAAATTTCTGCGGGCCACAAGTTCAACCTCATCAAGTTGCTGTGTATCTTCTTTTAGGACTAGGGCATTTGGCATTTCTATTTTAGTCTGTCCCCCAAGAAGATATGGACCCAAAATAAGATCAGCATAGCCCAAGGAAGATACATTTAAAAGAAAGCTTCCCTCTCGTTCGGTTTCCAGTTTGAAAATACCGGTTTCATCACTTATGGCCCCGGTCACCAATATAGAATCCGCTGATTGCAACAACAATACGTTGGCAAAGGGCACAGCTTGTTGATACACATCTATAATCTTTCCTGAAATCTGATTTTGACCTTGTAGCAGAAGTACCTGTCCCAAAAACAAAAGTGTGTTTATTTTTTTCATTCCAATATTGTTTTGGACGAAGCTAGCGCGACAAGAAGGCCCAAAACCCACTAAAGTGACGAACGGCGGATAAGTTGGTACAGACAAAACCATCGTAGCGACTTGGTGTCTTCAAAAACCAAAAAAAACCAGGCAGCAGTACAAGAAGACTTTCTACCCATCCAGATGCGATCAATTCAAAAGTGAAACGAGGTAATTTAAATCTGATTTTTACCCAAACGGTCTAGAACATCATCTTTGTACATCTTTCCGATAGGTATGGATTTTCGTCCAAGCACCAGATAGGTGTGCGTATAGTTGGATATACGTGTTAGGTTCACCAAATAGGAACGGTGTACCCGCAAGAAAATGGACTCGGGAAGTTTTTCCTCCATTTGCCCCATACTTACCAAAGTGATATAATTTTTGGACGGGGTAACTATTTTAACGTGGTTTTTAAGACTCTCAACGTATTCGATATCACCCAGTTCAATTTTTACATTTTCCCGCTCACTTTTGATATAAATAAAGGGGTCCTGAACAAGTTGATATTTTTCTGCTACCTGGGTCTGGTCCGTATTGTTTTTGAAACGCCGTAGTTTGGCGATAGCACGCATCATATTTTCCAAAGAGATAGGTTTTAGGAGATAGTCCACAACATCCAGTTCAAAACCTTCCATGGCAAAATCACGATGTGCGGTGGTGATAATGACACAAGGGGGATTTTTCAGTGCTTTTAAAAAAGAGAGCCCATCCAACTTCGGCATCTCAATATCCAAAAACATAACATCTACCTTATTTTTACCTAGAAGTTCAAAGGCTTTTGAAGCGCTACGGCAAGAACCCACGTGCCTTAAATCGGGAAATTCTTTTACATGTTGTTCCAAAACCTTTATGGCAAAAGGCTCGTCATCCACTATTAAACAATTAAACATCTGTGGTCATTGATTTATCCGTTATCCGTAAATCCACTTTAAACGTATCGGCATCCTCTATTTGTAAGTCGTACCGATTGCCGTATAAAAGTTGTAAACGCTTTTTTACGTTGACCAGTCCTACCCCGCTGTAGACCCTATTTTTCTTAATCTCATTTTCACCAGGGTGTACCGAGTTCTACCCGGTAAAAAAAATGGATCCATCGCAAATCTACAACCTTACCTGAATCCAACTTTTCTCAAAGTCTTTCGACACCCCATGCTTGAAGGCATTTTCCACAAAAGCTATCAAGATCAAAGGTGCGATACTAGCCTCTTCCACGGCACCCTCAACGCTATAAGACACCTCTAATTCCTCCCCATATCTCAATTTTTCAAGTTCGATATAATTGGTCAGGTTTTCAAGTTCCTTGCCGAGTTTGATAAACTTTGCGTTGGTATCGTAAAGCATATAGCTCATTATTGAGGAGAGTTTTAGCACAGTTTCTCCCGCGTAGGCATCTCTTGTAATGATCATGCCATACAAATTGTTCAAAGTATTGAACAAAAAGTGGGGCTGTAGTTGATGCTTTAGGTATTGCAACTCCGTTTCAAGTTTTTGGGTCAATAATTCCTGCGATTCTTTTTGTTTTCTGGCCTGCAGTTGAAACAGTTTTATCAATAATACCAGCGAAACCACAAAAAGCAGGTCTATGGCTTTGTACGCAATTTGAAACGAAAGGAATTTATCATTGTTTATCTTCTCCAAGAAGTGCTCAATGGTAATGAGATAACGCCCAATAAAATAATAATCTACGGCGCGAAACAAAATTCCCCCAACCAGTGCCAAGATGGCGAGCTGAATTATAAAAGGATAGTAGTTGTTCTGTTCCACGTACTTTGGAAAGAGATAGTAGATTGTGAAATAGGTAAACGTGAGTTTTATGGGCAAGACACACATCTCGAAGAAGACCCATGCACTATAATTGCCATTTTCAAAAACGCCCTCGTTGACGACCACGTAAAAAACGAGCCAAGCGAGCCAATACCCTACATGTCGCAAAACGCGCTGTGGGGTCCAGGAATGATAGGTTTTCGAAATAGTAAGCATTCCTAAAAATAATCTGACTGGCTAAAAATGAGTCATAAATAAGTACCAAACCGGGGTTTCTTGGTACGGATGTCCATTTTTTTGGTACAAAAACCTATTGCCCAAGTTCATTGGCTTCAAAAGCTATCAGGTCTTGAAGTGCAAAATGGGTCGTTATTTCGATTGGATTGCAGCACACTTCGCAATCTTCAACATAGGTTTGACGGGATACGGAGGAATCCAACAACATCGAAATCTCAGCCCAACAGTAAGGACACTGGAAAAAATGCTCGTACATGTACTAAAAATCTACATTTAAGAGTTGCCCACTTACCTGTAACATCTGTAATTCCGCAAGTTTAGCGCTGTATTTAGCTTGGCTTTGGGCAAGCTCTGCATTCAAGAGGTTTAATTGGGCCTGACGAAACTCAATGGAAGTTATTTGTCCCAATTTGTACCGCTCATTCGTTCGATTGAAGTTGTTTTGATTGGTCTGCAGATTTTTTTCTTGAACCTCCAATACGTAGAGTGCATTGGTATAACTATCCCAAGCGTTTCGAATATCGCGCTCAACCTCCAATTGTACCTGTTTTTTAAGTAGTTCCTGGTTCTCGTAGGCAATTTTAACATTTTTGATTCCCGTAATGGCGGTACCTCCATCAAAAATGTTCCAAGTCAAGTTAATTGAGCCCGTCACCCCATTGGACGTATTTTGAATCAAGAATGCCAAAGGGCTGTTGTTGTTCAGTTCGTTCCATCCATAGGTTCCCGTCAAACCAATAGTGGGCAGAAGCGTCCCTTTCGCAGATTTTATGGAATACCTATTAATGTTCATCTCCTTCTCAACAATTTGTAGGCGGATGTTGTTCAGTTTGGCCTCGTTGTACATGTTTTCCATCCGTAATCCCGGAACGAATTCCACTAAAGTATCCGCAGTGAACGTACTCGATAAATCCTGATTAAGAACAAGGTTTAAATCCCGCATTGTGTTGCGCAGCTGTTGCCGGGAATTCAGTAAATTGATACTATCCGTATTGATGTCCACTTCTGCATTCAATACGTCCAATCCCGTGTTTTGGCCATATTCAAATTGGTACTTCGCGCGGGTCAAACGGTCTTTGGAGATTTCCAAAGCTTGTTGCAGATTTTTTGTGTTTTCCGTCAATCGTGCTAATTCATAATATACCGTAAACAATTGAAGAATGGTCAGTTCTATGGTCTGCCTCACCTCCAATTCAGATTGTTGGGATCTTTCCTTAAAACTCTTATAGTCATAGTACCTCCCCAAACCGTCAAACAAGGTATAGTTCACATTGACCGAAGCATTGTACCTTCGTGTCTCCGCACCATCTGCTCTTCGTGTCTCCCCACTGGCCAGTTGACCCTCGGTGTTTTGACGATCAATACTTCCTCCAGCCAAGCCTGTCACTGATGGCAAATACCTGGAGTTCAAGATACTTGCATTATTATCGTCTATTTTTTTGGTGTTTCGCGCTACCTGGATATCAAGATTGTTCTTCAAGGCCAGGTCAATCGCCTTTTCTTTGGTCATGACCGATTCCTGACCGAGCAGTGTTTGTGCAATAACCAATAAGGAAAAGGGGAACGCTAAAAAGATACGTCTCATTTAAATGTCTCTTCTAAAACTTTTTTGGGGTCGGATTGAGGAACCTTGTGGGGTTTTGTTCCATTGATTTGATGTTTTCCCGTTTCCTCAATCATATGTTGTTCTTCTTTTTGTTCCTTAATGGCCCGTTCCACCTCTTCTTTGGAAATCTGTTCTCCAGTCCAAACCTGCTTGGCCAATACTTTCACGTAGTTGCCAAAAGACAGGAAGAGAGGTAACATCAACAGCGTGAGTACCGTGGCAAATCCAATACCATAAGCTATTGCGATTGCCATGGGTTTGAGAAACTGGGCTTGCCTACTCTTTTCCAATAAAAGTGGCGCGAGTCCTGCAATTGTGGTAATAGATGTGAGAAAAATAGCTCTGAACCGGGAACGTCCGGCTTCATAAATAGCATCGTTGAAGGTCATTCCATTCCTGAGATTTGAGTTGAACTTACCAATAAGTACCAAACCATCGTTCACCATAATCCCAATCAGGGCGATAATTCCCAGTAAAGAAAGGAGGTTTAAGGTGAAATCATGAATCCAATGCCCCCAAGCCACTGCCGTGAGACTAAAGGGTACCAACAAAAGAAGAAGAAGGGGCTGACTAAAGCTTCTGAAGGTGAAGGCAATGGTCATATAAATCAAGATTAGTATGATAGGGCCTACATAATAGAGTGAATCCAAAAATTTAATCGCTTCCCTGTTTTGACCTTCATACGATGGTGTAATGGAGGGATACTTTGATAGAATATTGGGCATGACCTCATCCGCAATCCATTGGGTGGCATCTGTACCTGTATATTCTTTTGGACTCTTGAGGTCTGAAGCAATTTGTATCTCACGTTGACCTTCCAGATGGTTGACAGCGACATCGCCCCGAGCCACGGAGTAATTGGCTATTTCTTTCAAGGGGATTCGTTCACCTGATGGCGCCAAAATTCGCATCTCATCTAGATTTGCAATAGAAGAACGGTTGTCCCTGTCGTAGCGGACCCAAACCCTAATTTCATCCTGACCCCTCTGAAAGCGTTGTGCCTGAGCCCCAAAAAAGGCAGATCGTACTTGACCCATTACCATTCTTAAATCGAGCCCCAACAAGTAAGCATTTTCTTTTAACTCCAAACGGATTTCTTTAATTCCCGCTGGATCATTGTCATACACATCCTTTAATAAAGGATTGTTTTGCATTGCTGTTTTCAACTCGTCTTTTGCAGCCTTCAGTTCTTCGATATTGTTACCCAAAAGAGATACTGAAACAGGGTCACCTCCAAAATTTCCTCCTGAACCATAAACAAGGGTTTCCACGCCGATAACTGGACCGACCAACTCACGGAGTCTTCCGGTAACGACATCTGCCCTTATCTCATCGGGACGCTCCTCGCCTGGCAATAGATTAATGAGCAATCTTGCCGATGATGACCCAGGACCAATATTTTTTGTGATATTCTCAAACAACATTTTATCTCCCCCCTGCAGATACTCATCCGTTAATTGTTGGTTGACAATTTTGGCTTTTTCTTGAATCATGCTGATTATGGAATCCGTCACTTTCTCATTGGTACCATTGGGCATTTGCAACTCCACTGCAATGTTGTCACTGGCCACCCTGGGGAATCGGGAAAGTCGTATGACACCGCCAAGTATCGAACCGATGGTCAAAGCCAAGGCCATAAAAAATAGCGAAAACGTCAAAAATTTATATCGGAGTGCAAACTTCAATGAGGGACTGTACAGCTTATCACGCATCCAAGCCATGGCGCTATCGCCCATTTTATTAATGACCCGGAGTTTTGAAAAAACCTGGGCCACACCTGATTTAGGGCCATCTGTTTGGGGCTGTAACGCTTTGGAGTGTGCCAAGTGGGCAGGAAGTATGATGAGGGCCTCTACCAAAGACACTACTAAAGTAAGAATAACGATAATGGACACTTCACTGAAAAAATCCCCAATACGTCCGTCCAAAAACAAAAAGATGGAAAACGCCAAAACTGTGGTAATAATGGCCGATAAAATTGGAGGAATTACCTCAAGGGTTCCATCAATTGCAGCGCGAACCGGTGTTTTGCCCTTCTCATAATGCTGATATATATTTTCAGCGATAACAATACCATCATCCACCAAGATTCCAATAACGATAATCATACCAAAAAGAGAAAGCACATTTATCGTCACATTGAACATGGGCGCGAAGATGAACATACCCAAGAAAGCGACCGGTAGGCCAAAAGCTACCCAGAAGGCCAATCGCGTGTTCAGAAAAAGAGAGAGAAAAATCAAGACCAGTAACATGCCCATGATGGCATTCTCCGTCAATAGGTCTGTACGCTGTACCAAGGTTTTAGATCGGTCACTGACGACCTCCAGCTGTACGTTCGTGTATTTTTGATTGAACTCGGCGATATACTCTTTTACCTTGTCCGCAGTGCCTATTAAATCTTCTGTATTTGTGCTGGTGATGGTAGTGCTTACGGATAGATTGCCATTAAAGTATGAGGCGTTTGGCGATTCTGAAAAACGATCGCGTATTTGAGCAACATCTTTCAAACGAACTGCCTTACCGGAAGCATCTGCCCGCACTATAATATTGGAAAACTCCTTACCATAATAGGAGCGATTGTTGGCCCGTATAAGGTATTCCTCGGTGTCTGTCTTAATATTTCCGCCGGTGACCAGAATATTGGCATTGGAGACGGCCTGGGCGACTTCATTGAAAGAAAGGTTGTAGGCCAGTAAGCTATTTTCGTTTACCGCAATCTCAATTTCTTCCTCGGGATAGCCGGTTATTTGAATCTGGGATATACCGTCAATTGCCCTAAGGTCGTTCTCCACCTGACGGCCTATTTGCTTTAAAGTTGCCAAGGGAATATTATCACCGCTTAGCGCAAAACTTATGGTAGGTCTAACAGCTTCCAACTTAGAGACAATAAGGGGCTCCATTCCTGCTGGGAAAGTAGGTACGCGATCTACCGCATTTTTTACTTCCAACAACATAAAATCAATATCCCGTCCTTTTTCTATTTCTACATTGATGCTTCCAGCATTTTCCTTTGATGTAGAGGTAACCCTTTCTACTCCTTGGAGCCCTTTTAGGTTATCTTCTATCTTAAGGACTATTCCTTCTTCAATTTCCTGTGGTGAAGCACCTGGATAGGTAATGCTTACCTCAATGTTTTTGGAATCAGCAAGCGGAAAAAAGGAAGATTTCAGTGATTTAGCACCTACTATTCCGAAAATAAAAAACGCAATAATGATTACATTGACGGCAACGTGGTATTTGATAAAGTATGAAAGAACTTTTTTCACAATTTGGCGGTTTTATCATCTCGGGCGGCGTATACTTTGACCAGCATTCCGGCATAGGCCCCGGCCAGCGTCTTGGAAACTATGACTTCGTTATTCGGAACGTTTTTTAAAACTACCCGTTTGTCCGTGAAGTAGACAGGACTTACCGGGATAATATCCAAAATGGAGTCCCGAACTACAAAAATTTGATTGTTCTCGAGTAATAACGAACGGTCTATCTCAATGGCATTTTCCTCCTCTTTGGCTTCTAGGTTGGCCTCTAAATACTGCCCCTCTTTTAAGTCTTCCCCACTTACCTCGATAAATACGGTGATGGTCTGGGAATTTTGGTCCACGCGTCCGTTCACTCGGGTGACTTTACCCAAGTATTCTTTAGTCTTGTTCAAATTGGACAGTACCACCTCTTTCCCTACTTTTAAGAAATCACCATACGTCTTACTTACTGATACTTCCAACTCATAAATCCCGACATTGATATATTCACCGAGCTTTTGGCCGGCCCGTATCAAGGTGCCCTCCGTGACCAGTGCATCGGTAAGTACCCCTTTGAAAGGTGCGGTAATATTGTATTTGGACAAACGTTGTTCTAAGTTTTTTACGTTGTAGTAACTCGATAATATTCCTCTTCCGGAAACAAAAAAGCGTTCCTTATCTGAATTGATTTCCGGTAGGCTGGGCGTACTACTTTGTAAATCAAAACTATTGAGATATTGTTGCCATTTTGGATAGATGTTGGGGTAGTCCAATCGTAAATCGGGCATTATGGAGGTAAGTAAGTTGTACAAATTACTTTTGGCAGACTGCACGCTGGCATAGTATTCGTCAGAATCTATGCGAATCAATGTCTGTCCTTTTCCGTATTCTTGACCAGTACGGAACAATTTACTTCCCGGCCTGAACACTCCCTGTACTTCAGAAAATAACTCCACCCTTCTCTTTGCTTTGAGGTTTCCATTTGCCGGGATAATAATGGGTACCGTTGTGTTGGTGACAGTATCCACAAATACAGTTTTTACAACCTTACGAGGTATTGTTTTTCTATCTTTCTTGCTCCCAGCAATTACCCCGGAGAAGTACAATGATCCTACAATCAAAATACCCCCCATAATAATGGATAGTATTAGTTTGCGCATACAAAGAGTGAATTAGTCTTTGCAAAGCTATTCTGTCTGTAATACCCCTAGGTTAAATATTTCATAAATGTTTATCAATTTCGTCATTTCGTAAAACAAAAAAGGGGATACACGCCTGTATCCCCAAACCAAACAAACTAAAGTATAACTAACTACTCATTATTGTCTACGTCTTCAAATTTTGTGTCTGCCATACGCGTGCGCTGCAGTTGTATTTCGTTGAATTTTGGCCTCAAACTGGAATCATCTGTATCAAAAACCAAAAACTGTCCCGTGTCCATTGCCCGCAGCCCTTTATAGGACTCGAACCTGTTATTTTGAAGTTGAAGTATTCTCAAGTTGTTCAATTGGGCAAATTCCATGGGTATTTCGCCACCTAATTGATTGTTGGCCAGTACTAATTCCTTTAACTTGTACAAGTTCCCCAATTCTGCGGGGATAGCGCCATCCAGACCATTTTCAAAGAGGCCCAAGGCGACCAGTTTAGTCAGGTTTCCCAGAGACTTGGGAATGCTTCCCTTAAGGTTGTTGCTGGACAGATTAAGTTCTTTTAAGTTGGTCAATTCACCAAATCCTTCTGGAATGGAACCGTTGAGAAAATTGTTGAACATGGAAAAAATCTCCAATTTTTTCATTTGTGCGATGTCATCCGGGAGTTCGCCTTTAATTCGATTCATTTCCAGTCGTAGTACCGTCAGATTTTCTAACTTGACAATTTCCTTGGGCAATACACCGGTAATATTGTTGAACGCTAAATTCAAGTGCCGGAGATATCTTAACCTTCCTAAGCTTGTAGGCAAGGTTCCCGACAGATTATTACGAAAAAGATTGATTCCTACAATATGATTGTCCTCTACCGTAATTCCCTTCCAAGTTTCAATGGGGGTATTCAAGTCCCAGGGATTGTTCCATTTTTCTCCTTCTGTAGTGTGATAAAGATCAAGTAATGCATTTTTTTCCTTGGTACTCACTGTACTTTTCGGATATAGGATTCCGATAGAAAAGCACAGTATAAGATAGAATGAGGTTAGTTTCATTGTTGGCTATTTCTTAATTTTATAAGAATTCACCTACAAATCAAATAAGAAAGAAAAAACCTACAAAAAATTAGGTGTGTGCCATTCCAAAACTGTGGTGAAGCGTATCAAATTTGTGGTGTGGGATACACTAACTAGCCTTCCAAAGCTTCTATTTGATGTGATAATTCTTCCCAGTTTCCCATTAGTTCTTCCAAAAGTTCCTTTTTCCCTTCGTAAGTATCAAAAAAACCTTCTTGAGCAATCGTTGCATCGTAGTTCATTAACAATTGGTGGTCAATTTCCCCTATTTCCCGCTCCAGTTCAGCAATTCTTTTTTCGGCACTGCCCAACTTATTCTTAAGGGATTTCAGTTTCTTCTGTAGTTCATACCCATTTTTTTTGGAAGCTTGTTTATCCTTTGGTTCAGGTAAATCCTGGCGTTCTATTTTTCTAAAGTCCTCCGCTTGCCGCTCCTCCAGATAAAAGTTGATATCTCCGAGATATTCCTTGATGCTCCCATCTTTGAACTCGTACACTTTGTTGCTCAGGCCCTGGAGAAAATCCCGATCATGGGAAACCAATATAAGTGTGCCTTCGAAGCTTTGTAGGGCCTGTTTCAGAACATTCTTAGATTGTATATCCAAATGATTTGTGGGCTCATCCATAATCAGTACGTTGAACGGTTGGAGAAGCATTTTGGCCAAAGCCAAGCGATTTCTTTCCCCTCCCGAAAGTACTTTCACATATTTCTCTACATCATCGCCCCGAAAAAGAAAAGAACCTAGAATATCCCTAACCTTGCTTCGGTTACTTTCGTTCGCTGCTTCTATCATGGTATCCAAAATGGTTTTATCCCCATCTAGATAATCCGCTTGATTTTGGGCGAAATACCCTATTTGAACATTATGGCCCAGTTTTACCATGCCTTCATATTCCAATTCTCCCACGATTGCCTTGGCCAATGTGGTCTTCCCTTGTCCATTTTGACCAACAAATGCCGTTTTACTTCCTCTTTCCACCAACAAACCTATATCGTGAAGCACTTGTTTGGGTCCATAGCTTTTGGATAAATCCTCAAGCGTGATCACCACTTTACCGGGTGTGACCGATACCGGAAAACGAACCGTCATTACACTATGATCGTCTTCGTCCACTTCAATGCGGTCTATGCGATCTAATTTTTTTATCAAGGATTGCGCCATGGCGGCTTTGGAAGCTTTCGCCCTGAACTTTTCAATAAGACGTTCTGTTTGCTGAATCTGTTTTTCCTGATTTTTCTGGGCACTACGTTGTTGTTCCCGAATCTCCGCGCGTTGTTGCAGATATTTCGAATAGGGTTTGTTGTAATCATATATCCTACCCAGTGAGATTTCGATGGTACGATTTGTAATATTGTCCAAGAACATCCTATCGTGTGAAACAATGACCACGGCACCGGTATAATTTTTTAAAAACTGTTCAAGCCAAATAATGGACTCGATATCCAAATGGTTGGTGGGCTCGTCCAATAATACGATATCATTGTCTTCCAACAATAGTTTGGCCAGTTCAATACGCATGCGCCATCCTCCCGAAAAAGTATCGGTTACTTTAGTAAAGTCCTCACGCTTGAACCCTAAACCCTGAAGAATCTTCTCCGTTTCCCCTTGATAGTTGTATCCTCCAATGATCTCATAGCGATGGGTCAAATCGGTCAGGTCTACCATTAATTGGTTGTATGCCTCACTTTCGTAGTCGGTCCGTTCCGCTAGTTGCCGATTGATGTTTTCCAGCTCTAGCTCTAGGGATTTGATTTCTTTAAAGGCTTGATAAGCTTCTTCCAAAACCGTTCTTCCTTGTTCAAAGTCAATATCCTGCTTTAGAAAACCGATTTGGGTCCCCTTTTCGATAGCAATGGAACCAGTGTCTCCTTCTTGTTCTTTCGAAAGCAGTCGTAGCAGTGTAGATTTACCAGCGCCATTTTTACCTATCAGCCCAACCCGGTCCCCGGCGTTCAAACGAAAGGCAATGTCATGGAAGAGGAATTCCCCTCCGAAGGAAACCGAAAGATTATGGACATTCAACATTTTATGTAACCTGTATTACAGTAAGTACGAAAACCAATCCGTAATTTTGTTCAAAACCGCTGCAAATGTTAAAAAAAGGAACTAAACTCTACAGCATTTTAACAGGAACTTGTCCCAGATGCCATGAGGAAAGTATGTATGTGAACAAGAATCCCTATGCTTTAGGAGATTTGTTCAAAATGCATGAGCGTTGTTCGCATTGTGGATTGAAGTATAAGATTGAACCCTCTTTTTTCTATGGTTCCATGTACGTAAGCTATGGTGTTGGCGTAGCATTTGCCGTGGCCACATTTGTAATAGCGAATTTGTTTATCGGGCTTGATTTGATCAACACATTCATCGCTATAGTTTTGACCCTCGTGGTCTTTATGCCGGTTATTATCCGACTTTCCCGAAACATTTGGATAAACTTTTTTATTAAATACGAACCTCAAGCGGTCAAAGGGGAATCTTGAAAGTGTTTTTTTGTAAATCTATCTAAATCCATTTCAGGATGAAGGGCTTCCTTATTTTCAATATGTTGATATAATTGCTGCGCCGCATAGGGCGCTATCAAAACGCCTCTCGAACCAAAGCCGTTCAAACAATATATATTTTTTTGTAAAGGATGGGCCCCTACCAAAGGTCGTCTATCGGCAACAGTGGGCCGGACACCGGCCACATGTTCCACAACATCAAAATCGCATCTCAAAAAGGTCTTTAGTTTGGTTAGTAGTTCATCCCTTGAAGCTTGTGTTGGCGTATTGGTTTTATCCTTCCATTTATAGGTTGCCCCAATACGATAGCGGTCATTTCCTAAGGGAATTATAAATACCGAAGACTTTATTACAGATTCTTCCTTTAAATCGGGAGCTTTTATGGTCAACAACTCCCCTTTTGTACCATTTAGGGGCAAATAGTTGAAAAACGGATTGCTTTTAAGCCCGTACCCATCAGCGAATACAATTTGCTTTGCCCGAATCGATCTATAGGATAAAAAACCGGTATGCGTTTGGAATTCATCATAATCAAAAGACTCCTTCAAAAATTTATCGTTGTCAGCTAGATGCCGTGAATATGCTTTAAGTAAGGTACGTGTATCAATACGACCCGTGTAACGTACTTTGCCAAAACCATGGATTGCGTGAATATTTAGGTTTTTATTTTTAAGAATCTTGGTCGAAAGAAAATAATCCAGATTGGGTTTATCTGCAGCTTCAAACCAAAGATTTTGTTCTTCCACAGAAGCAAAAAGGCGTAACACCCGAAGTTTATAGTCGAGTTGAACTTGTAGTTTTTTCTCAAGTTCTCGGTAAAACGGAATGGCGCTATCCATTTGTTCCCGTGCATTCCAGGCAAGCGAGAAGCGTTTTAATATGACGGGATTGTAAAGTCCGCCAGCAACCAAAGAAGCTTGTTGGGAGTTATCTGAAACTACATGAAATGACTTTCCGCTCTTTTCCAAGATTTCGCAGAAAGCAATTCCTGCCAAGCCACAACCCACTACCAAATAATCTAACATGAGGTAAAAGTAAGCATCTCGAGTAAATGTTGAATACGGATGAAGATCAAAGGAAAATGGTTGAAGGATGACTGGTTTCCCTTTACTTAATTTTACACTAAAATATATCTATTAAGAAAGGATTCCACATATCGGTCTTGTGTATGAGCAGTACCGCGCTTTTATGCGCTAAATTTCGATGGAAGATATCATAAATTGTAACGCTTGACTTAGGTTTGCCACTAAGACCGTTATTGGCTCAACGCCTTGGTATGCGAGGTTTTTTATTTAATAAATTCCTCTATTAAATGTCTTTTCTTGGGATAAACGAAAAAACAATTCCTTATCCCATTATCAGATTTTCGTTTTAGGGTATCAACTTTTTTAAGACCATTATCGACGTGATTATAGAATTCATATTTATGTTCTGACATAATTCTAGCGAGCTGGTTTTCAATTCGATCAAATAATGTCTCACAAATAATTATCGGTTTAAACTTCTCGATTGTTGATGAACTATTTTTTAAAATTAAATCTTCGCAACCTTCTGTGTCCAATTTTATCAAATCAATATTTTCAATTTTTTCTTTGGTTACATAGTTGTCTAAAGTGTCAGAATTAACTTTTGTTTTGATTGTCTTTAGATTGGGCTTGGTTCCAATGTTATGTTCTCCGGATAAATTATAAATCGTCGGAAATTTTTTATTCCTAACCTCCATAAAATCGATTGGACCTGTTTTGTCAGATAATGCTAGATGATTGACCTTAATCCTGTTACTAAATCGATTTATTTTGACGTTTTCGGAAAGAAAAATCATTGCACCCAATGATGGTTCAAAAGCGTGTATTTTCAGATTAGAATTTACGTTAGCGCCCAAAATACTGAAGTATCCGATGCTCGAACCCACATCAAAAAAGTCATTGATTTTTTGAACTAACTTTATAAAAATGGGTGTATATTCATAGTTATCGCTTCCTCTCCAAAAAAGTTCTTTAGTCACATAGCTGGTCTGGTTCGTTTTCAGTCTTATTGAGTCGTGGTGTTTGACTTTTACTTTTATAAAACCAGAAGGATGGATTTTAATTTTATTGGGTATTACAGGTGATAAAACATAGTTTAAATTTCTAAGAATTCGATTGATATTTGAATCGTAAATAAAAGAGTGAAAAGTATTCATTTAAGTTCAGTTTCGGATATGTTGAACAACCTTCGGGATATGGCCCGGTTTCACTGAGCTACATCGTCCGATAACTGAAGTACTGGAATTTCAATCAAGAATGCCTATATGAATTGATGGATGCTGGATTTAAATTGACAATGGGTGTTGTTTATAGTAGTAAATGCTTTTCCTACCAAACCACAACCGACCACTACATACAGGTACATAGCTCAGAAATGGGCATCTCAGGATGATGTTTAATGTAAATTCTAGGTGAAGGGTAAAAGGTGGTGGTTTGGTTGGAAAATAAGCATTTACCTTTTTGATTAAACACTAACTAGCTAAGTTTTAAA
>NZ_CAKZYF010000168.1 GCF_937884665.1 uncultured Allomuricauda sp.
AGGGGTAACTACGATATGTTCTTTTTTCGGTGAACAAGACACTACTAAAACAGTCAAAAAAAGCAACAGCCCAATTCTTCGTATCATCTTAAATATTTTAGTTGAGTAAAGTATACATCTTCGCTTCCTCGTTATTAAAGGTAACCAGGAGGTACGTACTATTATTGCATGTTAGGATGTTGAGATGTCTAACTGATTTTTGGGTCAAGTCCAGACCCATATCATCTGTCAAAATTATGTCATTTTCGGAAGAAATCAATGCCCCTGGAAAAGAATCGAACCTACCGTGAAAGGGAGTGGTTCCAAAATAGTTTCCAGCGGTCAATATTTCTTGGGAACCATCTCCATCAAAATCATGGTTCACAAATGCGGTAATCGGGGATACTTGAAGTGCTTCGGGAAACGGAACAAAATAATAACGCCCTTCTTCATTTTTCAAATAACCGGAATTCAACTCCGTGACCTGCAGAACAGAAGCTTGGTCCAGAATTGACTTTTCAAAAAGCTCCTCCATGGGTTTTCCCGCAAAGTCCTTATAATTGACAAAAGATTTTCTTAACGCTATAATCTGACTGGACAGTTCATCCAGACCGAGCAGGGGATAATGCTTCCCATTTTTTTCAATAGTAACGATGGTTTCCGTACTTCCATTTTTATCAAAGTCTGAATAGTACATTCGCATGGGGGCTTCTACCGTTCCCTTGAACTTTGAGTTGGTTCCCCAATTCCCCAATAAGTAATCCGTATCTCCATCCTTATCGATATCAAAGGGGTGTATTTTTCGCCACAGCCCCTTTAGCGTGTCTTCTTCATCGAGCAGGGACGCCACCTGGAAGCCCTCCGTGGTATTCTCAAAGAATTTAGGTTGCATCCATTCGCCGATTACGATCAAATCCTCTCTCCCATCTCCGTTGAAGTCACTCCAAATAGCATCTGTAACCATTCCAATCTGCTCAAATGGATTTTTATCTTGAACCTTAAACCCATTCTTGGTGTTTTCCAGAAGATATGAATTTGGGATCTCCCCAAATTTGGAAGTCACCACGTGATTGCCCACAAAGAGGTCTAAATCACCGTCTTTATCAAAATCACTGGCCTTGACCACAGCTGTGTTCTCAAACAGCTCGGGCAGTTTTTCTGCTTTAAAAAGCGAATCGCCCTGAAAGAAAAGGACATTGCGCAATGGCTTGGACTTTCCTGAAAAATCAGCTCCTGCGGTACCGACGAACAAATCGTTCCTTCCATTTCCACTAAAGTCAGCGATTATAGCGGTTACGTCTTCCCGAACGGAATCTCTAAGGATTTCAGCAAAATTTCGTTTTACGAAACTGCTATCTGCTTGAAGATAGATTTTCGAAGTGGAAAATTTGGAGCTTCCAAAGAAAATATCTGTTTTTTGGTCATTGTTCAAATCGCCAAGTGCGACCGCAGGACCTCTGTCCGAGACGCGGTAAGGAATCAGTTTTTCACGATTAAAATCAATGTGGTTATCCTCCTTATGTTGAAAATCAATGCCCAGATTGCTTTCCAGCTTTTTGAACAGCCTTTTAGGTTTGGGTCTCAATTCAGCATAATCAAATGGTTTCGCATCAGATCGGACTATGGTCAAACTTTGATTGACGTCTATATTTTTTAGGGTTTGAAAGGTTTTGTCCGGCCAAACAATCTTCAAAGAATCCACGCTTTGGGTTGAACCATATCCAAAATGGACCATAGGTTCCGAGCTGGACTGAAATCCGCGGCTAGGGAAAAGTTCTTTGAACTGCAGAATGCCGCCGTTGTGGTAGGAGAATACTTTGGTCCCGATCGCAAACGGATTCTTACTCCCAAATTGAAGTTTCAACTTCAAGTAATTGGACTTTCCATCTGTTTTGTTGATATAGAGGGTCGCTTCGGTGTTAATATTATTGGTTACTAGATCGAGGTCTCCATCGTTGTCGAAATCGCCATAGGCCGTGGCCCCTGAAACCAGGGTGTCCTGAGGAATCCATTTTTTGGATTTGTTTTCAAAGACCAATCCGGGTGTTCCCTTGAAGATGGTATTATTCACGGCTCCCGAAGGCATTAGGTTTAAAGCTTGCTGATCGACCAATTTGGTATTGTCCAATTTTTTTTGGATTTGCTCGTTGGAAACAAATCGGACATAGTCCAAATCGTTAGGTCTTTTGGGAATACCATTCGAAACAAAAACATCTTGCTCTCCGTCTTGGTCATAATCCCCGAACAATGCGCTCCAACTCCAGTCTGTTGCGGCAATTCCACTTAACAAGGCGGTTTCTAGATAATTTCCTGATGGCTGGTTGATGTAGAGCATGTTCCGGGTGAACTGATAGTGATAGCCAAATCGTTCCACACGCAATCGCTGTACCTGAATATTGTCGTCCCCTTCTGAAGATTTTAGGGGAATCTCCTCTTCTGGGAGCATATCCAATGAAAGTAAATCAGGGAGACCGTCGTGGTTGATATCCGCGACATCACTACCCATGGAAAATCGGCTTGTATGGCCAAAATGCTTGCGAAGACTTTCCGTAAATGTTCCATCGCCATTGTTCACATAATAATAGTCGTCTTCATGAAAATCATTTCCAATGTAGATGTCCGGGTAGCCATCTTGGTTAAAGTCTGATACGGAAATACCTAGGCCATATCCATTGATCCCACCAAAAATCCCGGCTTCATCACTGACTTCGGTAAAGATATCACCATCGTTCCGCATAAGCTTGTCCCCAGTTTCGTAGTTTCTTTCATACCGAAGGTCCACCCTGCCAAAAGATTCTTGTGTATGCACTGCATGGTTCAGCAAATACATATCCAAATCGCCATCCAGATCATAATCCAAAAAAGTAGCCGAAGAGCTATACGAATCAAAATCAAGACCGTATTGAGCGGCACTTTCGGTAAATGTAGTATCTCCATTGTTGATGTACAGTTCATTATGGCCTTCAAAACCATTTATACCGACAACTGCGCAAACGTAAATATCAAGAAGCCCGTCTCCGTTGACGTCTCCCATTACGGCACCTGTGTTCCAGTCGCTTAGTCCTTCAACTCCCGCTTGTTCCGAAATATCTTCGAAGATGAGATTGCCTTTATTTAGGTATAGTTTATTGGTCACTCGATTTCCGGAGAAAAAAATATCTGGAAGGTCGTCATTGTTTATATCACCAACGGCAACCCCTCCACCATTGTAAAAGTAGAGGTAGTCGAGTATGTTCAAAGCATCTGATTCCTCTAGGGTATTGGAAAACGTAATCCCAGTCTGTTCTTTTGATGGATTTCTGAACAATTCCCCTTCATTTTTGCTACAACCGATGACCAGTAATCCGGCCAATATCCTAATCCAATACTTGCTCATTTGAAATTTTCTCTAAAACCAAAGGCTCGGAGTTATTGATTCCGATGATATAATGCACGTTATTGCCAATGGTTGCTTTTTCAATAGTTCTTGATGGCCCCGGGATGTTTATTGAGACCTCTTTTTGCCAAACAAACTTGTTGTCCACAAAACTTAATAAAATACCATGAGATGCATCCATTCTGCCCAATTGTGTGCTGATTTCATAGTTGTTGCCCACTAAAAGTAAATCCAGGGTGCCATTTTCGTCAAAATCATCCACAAACATATCATTTACTGTTGATATTTGGGCTATGTTGGGCAGAGGCTTTTTTGCAAATCTTAGATTCCCCCTATTTTCAAAATAGCAGCTAGCCAGTTCATAAACTTTCTTTTTTTTAGATTCCCTTAAACTCTGGGAACCAAAGAGGTCTTCAAGGGATGCCTGGGCAAAACTTTTGTACGAAAGGAAGTCTTTGTTCAGAAAGGGCATTTGTTTTACCAACTCATCTTTTGAGGCAAAGGGAGTTTCTTTATCACCGTGGAAATAGGTGACCAAGGATTCTATGGAGCCGTTACCATCAAAATCCTTTTTGTACAAAGTCAATGGACGTTGGAGGGAGGCGTTCAATCTACTGTTCAATCCCCAGTTACCGGCAAGAATGTCCAAATCCCCGTCCCCATCAAAATCTTCAACTAACACGGAGTTCCAAAGGCCATGGGTATTTTCCAGGCCAGATTTTGAGGATAGGCTTAATTGTTTGCCATCGTTGAGGAAGATGGATAATGGCATCCAATGTCCTACCACAATTAAATCTTGAAATCCATTGTTGTCCAAGTCTGTCCAAATTACATCCTTAACATTACCAATGTTTTGGAATTTTTCAGAGAAGGTAGGGGTGATATCGATAAACTTTCCGGTCCCGTCATATTGAAAGAGATACTGACGGTCCTTAACTCCAAATTGTCTTGGCTTTTGGTCTGAGGTAATGGTAAGGTCAAAATCCCCATCTTTATCAAAGTCTGAAGCTAAAATCGCTGAAGCATTGAGTTGTACGCCTTGAAAGGCCATCGAATCCCTCTCAAATGTCCCTTGGCGATTCAAGTATAGTCTGGGCTGAATCTTATCAGAGGAAGTAAATTCGTTGCCCGCGCTAACAATGGCCAAATCTTGCCATCCATCACCGTCCGCGTCGAAAAAGACATGGGCGACGTCCTCATGGAAAGCCTCTTTTGAAAGAAATTCATCCGGATGCTGATAAAATGAACCGTTTTCGCTTTGGATAAAAAGTGCAGAGGACTGCGCCTTGGCCCCGGAGATACATATATCTTCCAAACCGTCTTTATTTACATCGGCCACGGAAATATTTGGGCCATTATTGGTATTGGCAAAAGGTATCAACGGGTCAATATTGAATTCCAAGGAGGTCTTTTCTTTATGTACAAAAGGAATCAGGCTGTCCTTTTTGGTGAAAATAGTGCGGAAAGAAGGATTACGTCTAAAGGCGGAGTCTTTGGCATTTACTGCTTCTAGGACGATGTGTCCCCCAGTGAGGTCTTTAAGGGTCTGATGGCTTCCAAGGGGCCAAACCACGGTCAATGAATCGATAATAGAATCCTTTCCCAGTCCGAAATGCAAGGTGTTGGGTATTGCGGAGAGATAGCCGCGGGTGGGATAATTTTCGCGAACTTGAACAGTGCCTTTGGAATATAGGATGACCTTGGCGCCAATACCTTTGGTATTGTTTTTGTCTCCTCGAAGTGTGATGGATAGGGCATGGGTTTTACCATCCTGTTTGTTTTCCAAAAGAAAGGCTTCTTTGTCTACATTGTTCACTACCAGATCTAAATCCCCGTCATTGTCCAGATCGGCATAAATACATCCGTGACTGAACGAATTTTCTCGCCGTAACCAGGAGTCGGTCGTATCGCTAAAAGTGAGGTCTCCGTTGTTTTTAAAGAAATAATTCGGTACTTCTTTTTCAGGGAGCTCTTCAATGAACGCCATTTCCTTTTGGGACATACCGGCATCTATTGCTTTTTGGATTTTCTCATTGGCAATAAAGCTTATAAAATCCATATCATTTGTCGCTCCTTTAATTCCATTGGAGACAAAGAGGTCTGTATGCCCATCATTGTCAAAATCAGCCAGCAAGGCACCCCAGGACCATTCTGTGGCAGCTACGCCGCTCAGATGGGCCATTTCACTGAAAAACTCCCCAAATCGGTTCAGATATAGGTTGTTCTGCATGTATTGGGGGGCAAATCCATTTTTAAGATATTGCTCATATACAGGGTAAGGGTACTCCAGCCCCGATGTTTTATAAGTTTCCAAGTTTTCTGGAAGCATGTCCAGGGAAAGGATATCCATCCACCCATCGTTGTTAATATCGGCTATTGCATTTCCCATGGAAAAATGGGAAGTGTGTCCCATTTTTTGTACATCTGTGGAAATGATTTCCTTAAAGGTGCCGTCTTTCTGGTTGATATAGAAATAATCGTTTTCAAAGAAATCGTTGCCTACATAAATATCGGGATACCGATCATTGTTTACATCGCTAATTCCAATTCCCAATCCGTAACCGATAGAACCTTGAAAAATACCCGATCCTTCTGAAGCATCGATGAATTTACCCATATCATTTCGATATAAACGATCTCCGGACATTGAATCCACCAGTTTTCTTTTACTTCCTTTGCCATAGGAACGATTTGGATTGGTTGAATGGTTCAGCAAATACATATCCAGATCACCATCCAAATCATAATCAAAAAAAGCGGCTTGGGTGGCAAATCCGGAAAAGTCGAGATTGTACGCATGGGCTTCTTCTTTAAAGCTTGGAATCCCGTTTTCGTCCAGCCCTTGATTTATAAATAAGAGGTTGTTTCCCTTTATGTCTTTGTAGCGGCCCACTTTGCAAACATAAATATCCAACCATCCGTCATTATTGATGTCCACATGGGTAACACCGGTCGTCCAACCTTCGGAATTCCGAATACCCGAAACCTTTGTGATTTCCTCAAATTTAAAATTGCCCTTGTTCAAGTAGAGCCTGTCGGATTCTTGGTTGGAGGTAAAATAGAGGTCTACCAAGCCATCGTTGTTAAAATCTCCCGCAGCCACACCTGCACCATTGTAGAAATACAAATAGGTCAAAATATTAAGGTCTGGTGTATTGGTAAGTTCGTTGGTAAAGAAAATTCCCGTTTCCGAAGCCTTTCGTTTGAGAAAAAGCTTATCCGTTTCTTGTTTTGGATGGCATCCCGTCAAACAAATTCCCAGTACGCAAAGAAAACACCAGAATCTTCCCATGAAATCAAAATAATTGAGAAATATAACTATTCCTCGAACAACAGAAAAAAGGGATTCGTTAATGTTTGAAAGGCAGAAAAAGAGTCTCGCATTGCGATATCACACAAATAAGCAGGCATTAATTGTTGTTCCAGTACTAAATAAACCAATATATTTATAAATTGTAAATCAATTTAACCAAGCAAACATGTTGGGCATCCTATCCTTTTTGGGCTTTACCACCTTAGTGGGAGTCATTGCATATCTAGCAACACGTTCTACCGATGAAAAATCTTCTGACGGTTATTTTTTGGGAGGTAGAAGCCTAACGGCGGGTGTTATCGCCGGGTCTTTGCTACTCACCAATTTATCTACGGAACAGATTGTTGGATTGAACGGAAGTGCCTACAAAGATGGCCTATCGGTAATGGCTTGGGAGACTTTGGCCGCTATAGCGATGGTAATTGCTGCAATTTTTTTATTGCCCAGATATCTCAAAGGGGGATTGACCACAGTCCCCCAGTTTTTAGCGGATAGATTTGACGTATCCACCAAGACCATTACCTCAGGATTATTCTTGACAGGATATGTCGTGGTGTTATTGCCCGTAATTCTGTATTCGGGTTCCGTGGCGATTAGCGGCATGTTCAAAGTGCCTGAACTTTTGAATGTTTCGGATTCCACTGCTTTGGTAATCTGTATTTGGGGTATTGGAATAATTGGTTCGATTTATGCCGTTTTTGGAGGATTAAAAGCGGTCGCTGTTTCGGATAGTATCAACGCCATTGGATTGATTATCGGTGGAGTGCTCATCCCTGTTTTTGGATTGATCGCCATTGGAAATGGCAATGCTTTGGAAGGTCTGGATACCTTGATGTCGGCGAATCCCGAACGCTTTGATTCTACTGGTGAGCATGGCCAAGAAGTGCCGTTTTCGACCATTTTTACCGGAATGATGTTGGTGCAGCTTTTTTACTGGGGCACCAATCAGCAAATCATCCAGAGGGCTTTAGGGGCGAAAAATTTGGCTGAAGGTCAAAAAGGATTGCTTTTGGCTTCATTTCTTAAAATTTTAGGTCCTGTTATACTAGTTTTACCGGGAATGATTGCCTATCACTACTTCGATGGTAGCTTGGCCTCCAGTGATCTAGCATATCCTGCATTGGTTGGGGAGGTGTTGCCCGATTATTTAGTGGGTTTTTTTGCAGCTGTGTTGTTCGGTGCCATCTTAAGTTCTTTTAACAGTGTACTAAATAGTTCGGTGACTTTGTTTGGTATTGACATTTACAAGCAGCATATCAACAAGGACGCGTCAGAGGTTACCGTGGTGAAATATGGAAAGGTCTTTGGAGTTTGCCTCGCCTTGGCCGCGATGTTCATTGCGCCCTTAATTGCCAACGCGGGTAGTTTGTTCAACTATTTACAGGAAATCAACGGAATTTATAATATTCCCATACTGACGATAATCGTTGTGGGCTACCTCACAAAGCGGGTGCCTGCCATTGCAGCAAAAATCGCCATTTTTTTGGGATCGGGTCTTTACATTTTAAGCCAGTTTATCATTGGTCCTGGTTTAGTCGGCAAGGCTGTGGAAGAAGCAAAGGCTTCTGGAATTACGGATGAAGCTACTCTCCGTCTTGTTGAAGCAGATGCCTATCCCCATTTTCTACATGTGATGGCCATTTTGTTTTTGTTGAATGCTGGAATCATGTTGTTGATTGGAAAATTCTATCCCAGAAAGGAGCCTTTTGTTCAACAATACACCAAACAAGTGGAAATTACTCCCTTTAAATATGTGAAACAGGCAGGAACCCTAATCTGTTTAATTGTTATTGGAATCTATGTTTACTTTTCGAAGTAGGAACTAATTTTCCTCTAAGGCATACCATTCAATATCGGTCAAAATATCGCGGCGTCCCTTTTTATCCGGGGCATAGTTGGCGGCTAGGTAGTTTACGATGATTTCCTCATTATTGCCAAGGTCCCATAGGTTTTGGGTTTCTTGCATCCAACGTATTGTAGCTACCCAACCTTCTTTTGTCATTCGATTTTGGGTGACCAGTTTTGCGGAGTGGCAATTGGTACAATTCTGAATGACTTCGGTCAAACCGTCCGCATCCACAAAACCTGTTGCCACATGGATGCCATTTTCAATCAAGTCTTCCGGTTCTTCGGGAATTTCTACCAAAGCGATTTCTTCCGGTTGCTTTTTAAGAAGGGTCGGATTTGTAATCACATACAGCAAAGAGAAAATGCAGATAAAAATCACACAGAACCCTACTATAATCTTTCGATATAGTATTTCAACCTGATTTTTAAAACGCTTTTCAAAAGACATATTAAGCAACTTTAATAGCTATTCGATGACAGGCATTGTTCAAATATCCTTTAGGATTCCATCCAGGTAAGAGCATGGGTTGGCTCACGCCATTGGCATCGGTGGCCTTGGCCCAAACCTCATAATAGCCCTTTCTCGGAAAGTGGTCTATGGCCGCCGTAAAATGCTGCCAAGCCAACCGATTAACTGGTTTTTGTAAAGAACACGGATACCAAGTAGAACCAAAATCTATGGAATACTCTAGCCTACTTACCTCAAGTTCTCCTGCCCAAGCGTGTCCCCTGATTTTCAGTGCCTGTCCTTCCTTAATGAGCGCGCCCGTTTTAGGATATGTTATCAAGGATTTCACAGGCATGGATTCAATGATGCACATATCATCATCAGCAACTTTTTCACCTGGAGCGACAGGTTCACAGGGTACGCGATATGAGGTGCCCTTCATTTTGGCACCATCATGAACTTTATTTCTCACACTAATTCGGTCGATCCATTTCCCTGAGGCAGAAGCAGGCCATCCACCGGCGATCAATCGTAACGGATATCCATGAACCAATGGAATATCCTTTCCGTTCATTTGAAAAGCAAGAAGGGTTTCATCTTGTATCGCTTTTGCTAAGGGTACTCCTCTGGAAATGGGTTCTTTCTCAGGATTTCGGCTTAAATGGATATCAGCGGCATGGTAACCGATATACACGGCATTTGATCGGTAACCAACATCTTGTAGCACGTCTCTTAAACGAACTCCGGTCCAATTGGCACAAGAAACTGCACCCACGGTCCATTGATTTCCTTTGGCAGGTGGATTGAACTCACTTCTGCCATTACCGCCGCATTCCAGCGTAAGTTGGTACGTATACGTTTTGAATCGCGTTTTTAGTTCGGCCAGGCTATAGGTTTTCTGGTTTTGTACGGATTCTCCATCAATGGTCAACTTCCAGTTTTTTATATCGATATTTTCTGGGATCAAACCATTATTCCGTATGAACATGTATTTATTGGGTGTCACTTTATCATCCAATAAATGGGCTTTGGACTCAATATTCCATGGTTTCGTATTGAGAATCGACATATCCGAATCCTTTTTGAAACGTTCAAAAGGATCGGGGTCTTGGAGTGCTAAAGGGGTGTATCCCGATGGCATTTTATGTGCAAAGACGATGTCCGTACCCAATACTGTGGCCATTGCGCTCAATGAGGTTTTGGATATAAACCGTCGTCTGTCCATTTACTTTTAATGAAATATAATATGAAGGGCAATTAATGATAGAAGCATTCCAATACCGGCTTTTGCAAGTGTGGGAGAAGCAGGTTCTGCCTTGAGTTTGTCTTTGATGAATCCTGTTCTGGACCCTAACCAAACAATCGTAAATCCTATCAATATGACCCACATGGCCCTGACAAAATAATTCATATTGGGGAAAAACTCCAAGAAGAAAAACTGCAAGGGCACTGTGGCCAGAAATCCAAAAAGGGCTACACGATGTTTGGGCAAGGCCAAGAAAGCCGCAGCGGAAATCAGTACCACAATCCCACAATTGATAAAATATCTGAGTTGGTTCAAGGTATGGGTAAACGCAGCTCCAGGGTCTTGGAACTTAAGATATAATAGAACGATTCCTATAATTACCCCTGAAATAAATGATAATAAGATTGCTCTTTTTCCAGAACGAACAACCTGTTGGTCGGATGCATTTCTGTTCACGTAGACTTTATAAATGTCAATTGACCAAAGGGTCGCCAAAGAATTAAAGGTAGAATCCACTGTACTCATCAGTGAAGCAAAAAGGGCACATAAAATTAACCCTTTTACCCCAATGGGAAGATATGTGTTCACCAAGTAGGGGAAAGCAGCATCTGGTTCTGGTAGGCCATTATCACCCAATATGCCCACGAGCGCGATTCCTGGTAAAATGATAATAGCGGCCATAAAGTACTTCATCAGTCCGCCGACCATAAGACCAATTTGGACATCTTTTAGACTTTTTGCTGCCAACGACCGTTGTACCACTGACTGGTTTGCACACCAATAGTTGATGTTCAATAAAAAAGCACCGAAAATATGTATCCAGGGCAAGGTATCGTGATCTGCAGGTAGGTGCAAATGCATTAAGTGACCTGTTTTTTCGTATAGTTGGGACCACCCTCCCAAATGATATATGGCGATGAACATAACACCCACTCCTCCTGTCAATAGAATAGCAAATTGGATGACATCTGTTCGAACTACCGCCGCCAATCCTCCAAAGTAGGTATAGGTCGCGGAAAACAATCCGAGAAACACGATAAGAATCGCGATTCTAATGAGTCGGTCAGAATGGATAAATGATAAATAGTCCCCAAAAACCAAATCAACGGAATAGGCACCCCAGAAAAGAGCTGCCCCCAGCGTGATTGTGGAGAAAAGCAAAATGTTGGCTCCTGAATAAAGCAGCGCTACCGTGCTGCCCAATCTTGTTTTTATAAATTGGGTTATGGTAATGATTTTTTCCCGCAAATACATAGGGACAAAAATGAAAGCGGCCAAGAGGAGCCCTTGAATAGCGTTTATTTCAAAGTTTGCCTGGGCCAGTCCATAAAGATAGGCCGAGCCCATAAAGCCCAGAAACTGGTACCCCTGTACATTAGTAGCAATGGTCGAGAATGCTATAGAAGGCCATCTTAGATTTCTACCGCTCAAAAAATATTCTTCTGTAGTAGCTTCTTTGGACGTTCTTCCAGTTATTGCGGTAACAAAAACAATGATAAAATAAGCACTTACAATCAGTAAATCAATCATATACTAGAGGGTTAAATAAATAAATTCCATAGCACATGAATCCAAACGTTGCAGCGGTTTAATCATAGTTTAGGTCAAGGTCGGTTATGGAATATTTGTTGAACCATCCAATATACCATTTTGTTTTCAAAAAAAGAGCCATAATGCTGCTATATTCGCACTCCCGCCGCTAGTGGGGTCAAGGGTTCCTCAGCGTGCACTTTCCCTTGAGCAATGGGCATGGAGAATGTTTTTAGTTTGGGTAGGACCAGTTTTGCGAATCGCTCACATTCTTCTTTATGGGGATAACCGGAGAAAATGAAAGCCCGGATACCCATATCCATATATCGGTTGAGTTTCTCTACAATTTGGTCAGGATTTCCCACTAAAGCCGCACCACAACCGGAACGCCCCTTTCCAATACCTGTCCACATGTGGGGTTCCACATAGCCGTCATCTTTTGAAATCTCCCGCATTTGTGCTTGTCTGCTCACACCGTACGATTTAGCATCCAAAGCTCTTTCCCTCATTTCTATTCCCTGCTCAACCCCTAACTTGGATATGATGCTATCTGCATATTCCCTTGCTTCTTCTTCGGTTTCGCGGACCACTACGTGCACGCGAAGACCAAAATCAACCTTTCTTCCGTAAGATGCAGCTTTGGCACTCATGTTTTCCATGAGTTTTTTAAGATTTTCCTCGGTCTCGGGCCACATCAAGTATACATCACAATGTTCGGCACAAAGGTCAACAGCGGCTGGGGAATATCCTCCAAAATACAGCAGCGGTCCCCCATTTTGATAAGACTTCGCTGGTAACGAAGAAACCTTAAGGTTGTAAAATTTACCTTGATAATCGATTTCATCTTGCGTCCATCCTTGTTTTAGAATTTCGATGACTTCGCGGGATCTTTGATACCTATCTTCGGAAGACATCTTTTCTTCCCCAGGAAGGGGTGATGAAATAATATTTATGGTGAATCTGCCTTTCAAAATGTGATCGATGGTAGAAAGGGTCCTGCCCAACATGGCTGGATGGATTTCGCCGCACCGAATAGCGGCCAACATATTGATTTGTTTTGTCATTGGGGCCATTGCAGACACAAAAGGAAGGGTATCTTGACCTACTTGATAGGAAGAGGGGCACAATATATTTCTGAAACCGTTCCTATCGGCGGTCAATAAAATTTGGGAAGTGTTTTCAAAAGTACTTTTGTAGTCCATACTTCTTTCCCCAAGATACCTATCGTCACCATTACAAATTGGGGCAAACCAAGAAACTTCAGCTCCCTCAAGGTGTGGCGATCGAATCGTTATTTTTGAATTTTCCATTTCTTCTTGTTTATTAATCGATTTCTCTACCTAGCGCTGCTTCCCAAAGCATGTACCATTCTTCATGGGTCAGGTCAATACTCAGCGCTTGGTGTGCTGTGTTGATTCGTTCTAATTTTGAAGTACCTAGAACGGGTACAATTCCAGATGGGTGTTTTCTTAGCCATGCATACAATAATTGGTCATGGGCTGCATTGTATTTCTTTCCTAGTGAATCCAAAACTTTTTTAATGGCTTCAATCTCTGGCGTGCTGGTTTTTCCAAACAAACTACCGCCACCCAAGGGCGACCATGCGGTTGGAATTACTTTTAATTTTTGACATTGATCCAACGTGCCATCCTCAAAGGCATTTCTGTGCAGAATGGAAATTTCCACTTGATTTGTGACCAGTGGCGTCAACGAGTACAAGAGGTCGAACTGCGAGGGTGTGAAATTGGATACACCGAAGCCCAACACTTTTCCTTCTTTTTTAAGGGTGGCAAAAGCTTCTGCAATCTCATAGGGATTGAATAAATAGTCCGGTCTATGTAACAAGAGGACATCAATGTAATCTGTTTTCAGATTGCTTAATGATAAATCTACGGATTCCAAAATGTGTTTGGCCGAAAGGTCGTACGACTTAATCTTATGGTTGGGCCGATTTTCTGAAATCAACTTTATGCCGCATTTTGTGGTTATACGCATCTTGTCCCGGAGGTCCTTCCTGGATTTGAGCACATTTCCAAAATCTTCTTCGGTGGTATAGTGTCCGTAAATGTCGGCATGGTCAAAATCAACTAGACCAAGTTCCAGACATCCTTCTATAAATTTTTCGTATTCTGTGGTAGATAATTGACTCCCCCAAGTACCAAGTCGCATGGTGCCTATGATAAAGGGAGAAATAGTGTCTTTGGTTAGGGCCATAGGGATTATATAATTCTCATTCTGAGTCAAAATTAACCAAATAAACCAAAAATGTAAACGTTTACATTATAAAATTTTATAATATTGCGCATTAATTTTATTCAAAACTAAGAAAGCACATGATAACCGTAATTTCGGGATCAAATCGAAAGAACAATAAAACCATTCACTTTGCCAAGTATGTGTTTGAAGAGCTCCAAAAAGTTGTGCAGGAGGAGGTAAAGTTTCTGGATATTTCGGAATTTGCCGGCAATGTGGTGAATGAGACCATGTACAAGGATTCTGAACAGCCCAAAGTGGTGCAACAGATTCAAGACGATTATTTTATCCCCGCCCAAAAATTCTGGTTTTTTGTTCCAGAGTACAATGGGAGTTATCCTGGTATCGTTAAGTTGTTGATAGATTCCATGTCGGTGCGGGAGTACAAAAGCAGTTTTGCGGATAAAAAAGCCTGTATAACCGGTATCGCTTCAGGGAGAGCGGGCAACTTAAGGGGAATGGACCATTTGGCTGAAGTTTTAAACCATTTGGGAATCCATGTACATCCCAATAAAAATCCAATTTCTTCGATTTTTAAAATGTTGAATTCAGAAGATAATTCGGTCAATACGGAAGCCATAGAGACCCTTCAAAAACAAATCCAGCAGTTTTTGGCTTACTAGGTTGAAACAACTTTTGAAGACGCCCTTTGAACCAGCTTGGGAGAGAGAACTTTTGTGGTTGGTTTAACCTCCTCTTTCAGTTTTTTTAGCAAGATGGTCGCGGCCAATTCACCCATCATTACATTTTCCTGGTCTATCGAACTTATTTGAGGTTGTATTAAAGTACTATAGTTCGCGTTCCCGAAACCGATTAATTTAACCTGTTCCGGAACCTTTAGGTTTCGGTTTTTCAATTGTTGAAGTACTTGGATGGCCATTTCATCCCCATAGACAAATATGCCATCAATATTGGGATTGGCTTTGAATATTGCATCCAATCGTTGTATGTCTTGATTACCGGTCGTCTTGAGTTCGGCCACCATATGAGAAATTCCTGAAGTACCGTGTTTTTCTGCGGCAGCCAGGAAACCATCTTTTCTATCCCTAAAAATTCCGACTTGTTGATTACCTGCAACGTGCAGCAGTTGTGTACAGTTATTTTTGATAAGGTGTTCTGTGGCGATATACCCGCCCAAATGGTCGTCAAGAACCACTGAATCCACTTCTTTTAATTTCGGAGGTCTATCAAAAAAAACAATGGGAATCTTAGCTTCTATAATTTTTTGAATATTGGTGTAGTCCTCGGTTTCTTTGGATATGGACATAAGTACTCCTCCCACATTAAGTTCCAAAAAGGAATTCAGCGCCGTGTTTTCTTTATCCTGTTGTTCGTGGGTCTGGGAAATAATTATATGAAATCCTGAATCACTGACGATCCGTTCAATACCGTTGATAATACCGCTAAAGAAAAGATTGTTCACCTCGGGAACGATGACACCGATAATCTTGCTTTTCCCACTTCGGAGGGCCGCCGCCATTACGTTTGGTCTGTAGTCCAGATCTCGTGCAACTTTTAAAACCCGTTCCCTCGTTTTTTCAGAAACTA
Organism: uncultured Allomuricauda sp.; assembly: GCF_937884665.1. GTDB lineage: Bacteria > Bacteroidota > Bacteroidia > Flavobacteriales > Flavobacteriaceae > Flagellimonas. Next base: position 15,542 of record NZ_CAKZYF010000168.1, read on the forward strand.
AGGGACTCTGGTTAAAAACACGGGATACAGTGGCCAGGGATACCCCGGTTATTTTTGCAATTTCCTTGATGCCCGCCATTTGATCCCTATTTATAAGTAGTTGAGAACATAAAATAAAGAAATTACTCCCAGAAGAATCCAGGTAAAGATGCCTACAATCAAAATATTGAAACCCAATTTTTTTAGTTGGGCCAAGTTGATTTGCATCCCGATCAAAAAGAGGGTGAAAATCAAGGCTTTCCTCGCAATCCAAACGATATGGGCACTTATTGGTTCTGCTGAGGTTACATAGGAATTAATTAGCATGGCACCAATAAATCCAAAGATAAACCAAGGGAAAGTAAATTTTTCCTTAGAATTTGAACCGAATGAAATAATCAATACCAAGGGTATAATCCACAGTGTACGAACCAACTTTGTGGTCGTGGCCACATTCAAAGCCTCATTGCCGTAAACTTCTGCAGCACCTACCACCGAGCTGGTATCATGAATTGCAATGGCACTCCAGGTACCGAATTGGGCTTGGTCCAGACCAAAGAACTGCCCGATATAAGGAAAAACAAATAACGCGATGGCATTGAGCAAAAAAACAATGGCCAAGGAAATAGAGGTTTGCGATGAATCCGCCTTTAAACTGGGACTGACCGCGGCTATGGCGCTACCTCCGCAAATGGCAGTGCCAGAAGCGACCAGTATGGTAGTAATCCGCTCAGATTTAAGTAGTTTGCCAATACCGAAGGCAATGATAAAAGTACAAACAATGGTTATCAGGGTGATAAAAAAACTATTGGAACCAACCTCTATGGCTTGTTGCATGTGGATTCCAAAGCCCAAACCAACAACAGACAATTGCAATAGCAATTTTTGAAACTTTTTGCGATTTCGCACAAAATCGTCTTGGGCAATTTTGTATATTCCGCTGGCCATGCCTACAGCTAAAGCGAGGGCAGGGGAGATAAATCCTAGTAAAGTGCCTATAAGCACAAGAAGACTTAATATGTAAGTGCCCGTCTTTGAAAGCATTGTTGGGAAACAAAACTACAAATAAAATGTAAACGTTTACATTTTATTTTCAAGCCTAATTTCCAAGGTATGAAAACACTTTGGGTCTTTGGTTGTTGATACCCACAAAGAGAAACTCCCTTCCTGTTTTATCCGAGAAGGGCGATAGGTGTTTAATTTCTCCCCGAACGTAAAATCCTGATTCATCGTAAGGGGTCCATTTAAAATTACCATCACCAGAACCGATGAGAACTCCTCCGTAGCTGGCATCTAATCTGCTGTACTGTGGTTTGAAATCATAATTGTTCCCACCCAAAATCAAATCTAGATTTCCATCGCCATCAATGTCCTTACAATTTATATCGCAAACGCAGGAAAACTGTACTTCCTTGGGTAAGGCAATGATATCGAATTGCCCATTACCTTTATTCAGTGCCACAATACTTTTGGTCGTATTTATTTCCTTGCGTATGGATTGATTTAAGATTGTGGTGTCCATCAGTTCCCCAATACTTTTTGTGGCATAATCAGCAAACTTGAGATTCTCCTTTTTCAACGAATTCAATTGTGCTGTAAGTTCTCTTTTAAGTGTCAACGGAACATCCTTGCCTTGGTAGTTTTGGGTAAAGAGTTGTTCAATGGTACCATTGTCATCAAAATCGTTGACAAACATTTTGATTGGAGATTTGGATGATGCCCTATAACTAAAATTTTCTCCTTGGTTTCCAAGAATAAAATCCATTTTCCCGTCGGCATTAAGGTCCTCAGCATAAATGGTATTCCACCAACCGGACATGCTATCTAAACTCGTTTTTCTCGGACTGAGCCTCCTTCCGTTATTTTTGAAGATTTTTGGGGTGCCCCAATCTGTTGTGATTATGAGATCACTTTTTGAATCTGAATCATAATCAGCCCACAGGGCATGGGTCACCATTCCTACATCTTTCAAATAGAAGGCTTTGCTTTCGGTGACATCCGTGAAGTTACCGTCACCATCATTTTCAAGGAACAAATGTATGGGGTCCACGCCGTAGATACCGGGTACACTTCTGCTTCCTATAAAAAGATCTTGATCTCCATCTCCGTCAAAATCATGTGGGGCGATTACGGAGACATTGTTTTCCAAACTGGGGATGGTGTTGTCGACCTTGGAGAATTTTCCACTGCCATTATTGATATAAATCCGGTTTTTATGTAGCGCCCGTTGGTCTGGAATGTTGCCTCCTGAACCTACAATAAGGTCCAGGTCGCCATCTCCATCAATGTCGGCAAAAGTAGATGCAGTATCTTCAAAATCCCTATCCACACGAAAGGCATCCGGGGTATACGCCAACGATAAACGTCCGGCATTTTGATGCTTGAAAAGCTTTGCTGGTTCACCTCTCGATCCCCCCATAAAAATATCGTCATCCCCGTCATTATCAATATCCCCTACTGCTACTGTGGGCCCCTCTTGAGATATCATTTTCGTGATCAGTCCTTCATAATCGAAATCAATATGTTTGTCCTCTGTATGACGGGGTAACTCTACGACAACTTCGGACAGTAATGTTACATTTTGTCCAGTATATGGCTTGTAAGGGGTTTTGGCGTTTTGTTGTCTTAGCTGAAGCAGGGTATTTACTTGAACCTCTTTCAACACTTGCTGCAGCCCATTGGGCCAAACGACACGTAAGGAATCAAGTTTTTCTGTTTTACCCATTCCCAAGGTCATGACATAGTCTATGGAAGATTGAAACCCTCTTGAGGGAATTAGCTCTTGGCGCATGGTCCCACCCTTTGAAAACGCTTCAACGATGCTCCCAATCCCCTTGGTATTCGGGTTTTCCCCAATCAATTCAATTTTTAGATAGTTATTTTTTAGGGTTTCACTATTGTTCTTATACACAAAAAGTTCTTGGTTAACATTGTTCACCACGAGGTCCAGGTCTCCATCATTATCAAGGTCTCCGTATGCGGCTCCGTTGGAAAAGGAGGGTGTGTTAAGGCCCCACTCTTTGGAAACATTTGAAAAAGTAAGATCCTTGTTGTTTTTGAACGTGAAATTGGAAACGGGTACCGAAGGCATAGCATTAATTACGGCCTCTTTCTGTTCTTTATTTCCGTGAACAGCGGTTTGTTGTCTGGTGACATCCTCGAAAAAGTCAATAAAATCTTGATTGGTCAAATCGTGATAAATACCATTGCATACGTAGATATCCCGAAATCCGTCATTATCCATATCAAATAACAACGCGCCCCAACTCCAGTCTGTTTTTGAGATTCCGCTATAGTGGGCTATTTCAGAAAACGAATTGCCCAAGTTAAGTTGTAGGGTGTTCTGCATGAACTGATAGTAATAATCGTTGGACAGTTTGCGCAGATGGGTATCAAATGTTTCAAAGGTAGTGGTGGTTTTTAAGCGTTCGTCTCCTTCGGGGAGCATGTCCGTTACAAAAATTTCCGATTTACCATCATTATTGATATCGGCCATATCAGCCCCCATTGAAAAAAGACTCAAATGGTTGGTCCAATCCTTAATACTTTCTGTGAAGGTTCCATCTTGGTTATTGATGTAGAGGTAATCATGTTCAAAAAAATCATTGGAAACATAGATGTCGGGATAAAGGTCTTGGTTGATATTACCAACGGTCACTCCCAAGCCAAATCCGATTAGACTGCCATAAATATGGGCTTCTTCACTTACATCTTCAAAAATACCATTGTTGTTTCGCAACAATTTATCTCCCCCTCCCTTTATCTCATCGATTACGTTCCAATCTTCCGCCCTGATATCCCGTTTGTTCTCATATCCGAGACTGGCCACAGGAATAAAACTATTGTTGAGCATATAGACGTCGAGGTCTCCGTCCCGGTCATAGTCAAAGAAAGCGGCATGCGTAGTGAAACCGCTATCGGCGAGATTATAGGCTTCGGCGTTTTCCGTAAAGGTTAAATCCCCATTATTGATAAATAGTTCATTCTTTTGATCGTCACCTTTAATGTTTCCAGCGTTGCAAACATATATGTCCAGTAAATTATCTGCATTGATATCTACAAAGACCACACCGGTGGACCAAGCTTTGCTACCCTGGACTCCAGCTTCGGCGGAAATATCCTCAAAAGTGAAATCTCCTTTGTTTAGGAAAAGCTTATTTTTCTTTCGATTAGCAGTTAAATAAATGTCTGGTAAACCATCGTTATTGATGTCCCCGATAGCCACACCTCCTCCATTGTAAAAATTGCGATAAATGAAAATATTAAAGTCCTCTTCGTTCTTGATACTATTCTTGAACGAGATGTTGGTTTGTGTACTATCCATCAAAGAAAATAGTGAAGAGGTTTCCTCATTTTTTATCTCTTCCTTCTTGGAATTGCAGGATAGTATGGTGCTTATAATGAAAAAAGCCAGCAGGTTTTTTTTAGACGACATTTTTTGAAGTTCTGTAAAGGGGAAGCTAAAAATTTTCATCAAAAAATCACAAAAGATAGTTTGGATTAACAGATAGGGAGCGGAATCCGGTTTTGCTGAAGAAAAAAAGAGGGCAATTTGCCCTCTTTTCTTTGATACACTTAAAACTAGTATTAATAACCTGGGTTTTGGGTCAGGTTAGGATTCGTTGCGATAGCTGAACCTGGAATAGGGTACAAATCCCGATTTTCATCGGTCACTGTTTTCATCTCCCATGTTTCGGAGGTGAAGGTTCCAAATCTACGTTGCACCAATCTTCTTCCTCCTAGTACTCCTTCTCCATTCAATTCTCTTGCTAAAATATCAGGCATTTCAGCTAAGGTAAGTGAACCCAAAGGAGCAACATTAGCTCTTTCTCTGACTGCATTCACTTCGGCGAGCGGAGTCAACATAGCGCCAGAACCACCACGAAGTCCAGCTTCCGCCCGCATTAGGGCGGCATCTGTAAATCGGGCATACACATAATCGTTGAAACCACCGCCAGGAAGACCACCTGTGGCACTTCTTACAGGATACTTTACAATTCGCAGTCCATTGCGCTCATTGTTCACTTCCAAACTAGTCAACAACTCATCTTCATAAATCAAGGGATTGGCTTGTCTATCAGTTAAATTACTTCCATCGGGAGCTCTTTGCTGTCCTCGAATGTAACCTGTGGACAGTCCTTCAGAATCTTCTCCAGATAAGCCTACCCGCGCATCTACGGCCGGGTCATCCGTGCCGTGTAGTCTGAAGGTTTCGGTCATTGTGACAAAACCATTCCATCCTCCTTGATTTGGATGGGTTTGATTGTACAAGCGTGTGCGGGCATCTTCATCCAACATAAAAATGACCTCCTGATTCGTATTTCCCGCTAAATTCCATATATCAAAATAACTTTCATCACCGTCAGGGTCGTCAGCACCTATCCCATCTAGTGTAAAACCTAATGCCTCGATTGCATCAACGTCTGAAATTACTTGATTCATATCTCCAGCGGTTCCGGTCAATACTTCAAGATTCAGATTGATTCTCGCTCTTAGGAACAAAGCAAACGCTTGGCCCGCACCACTAAGGGTAACGGATCTATCATCACCTCGTAAAGGTGCTCCAGGACCATGTGCCGAAAGATTCCCGCTGGCTATTGCGGCATCTAAATCACCTTGCGCCAAAGCCATAGCTTCTTGCGCTGTTAAAACTGAAGGAAGCTCAGAACTATCAGCATCTAAATCTCTAAAAGGAACCTGACCAAAATAATCTACTAGTGAAAAAAGGTGGTATGCCCTGATTACTTGTGCCTGGGCCGTCTCAGCAGGCGAAGGACCTGATCTTGAATCCAATAATTGGGTTGCTAACAGAACCCCTGCATTGTGCTTATTCCATGCTTGCAGTACATACAAATGGTTAGCATCCCAAGTGTGTGCATGCAATACACGCCATACACCATTATCACTCCAATCCGCTCCTCTTGTCAATACTGCTATATTATCAGCAGCTACTTCTACTAGTGCATAATCATCTTGTTGCGTAGTAGCTCTAAAAATTCCTAAACCATTACTCGCATCACTCGTGTAAAGCGCGTCCAAAGTCGCTGAACTATTGGCAACACCTCCAAAGGAAGCACTACCAGATTCGCCAGAAGTGTCTTCAGAGTCGTTAAATGAAGGTTCCAAATCGGTACAGGATTCTCCTAATACCAGCACGCCAGCTACCATCAGTAGCGTGCTAACTCTTCTTAAAAAACTTTCTTTTCTCATCATTTACATTTTTTTATTTAAAAACTTGCATTAAAGCCTATTGATACTGTTGTTGGTCTAGGATATGCAGTCAAATCGATACCTAATGAAGGTACGTTATTTAAAAGTCTTGGTGTTGATACCTCTGGGTCTTGACCACTATAATCTGTGAACACCAATAAATTTTGCCCATTTGCAAAAACTCTTAGACTGCTAAAGATACTGTTTTCTCCAACAGGAAAGTTGTAACCAACAGTAACATTTTGTAGCCTTAGAAATGAACCATCTTCCAAGAATCTTGAGGACACTTCCGCTGGATTGAAAGGATTTTCTACTCCAACAAAGGGTAAAAGAGATGCAAAAACATTTCTACCCTGTGATAGGTTACCGATAGTTGCGAAGGCATTTCTATCGTTGCTATAAATTTCTTGTCCGAAAAGACCGTTGAAGAAAATACTGAAATCCCAGTTCTTGTAGAAGAAATTCTGTGTGAAACCTAAGGTGACATCTGGAAGCCCACTTGCACCTACAAAATCTTGAACACCATTATTTCCGAAAATATTATTTCCATCGGCGTCCAATCCCTGCCAGTCCCTTACAAAAAAGCTAAATAAGGGTTGGTCGTTGGATAGTCTCTGTGCAAACGCACCCGTTAAACCAGGTCCATTAATTGCTCCAGCTTCGATATCTGGACCATCATAATTCTGTAGAATATTATCATTATATCCGATATTAAAGCTGATGTCCCACGCAAAATCCTCGGTCTCTATGGGTGTTGCATTTAAGCTTAGTTCGACACCTTGGTTCACAATTTCGCCATCAACATTTTCAAATCTGAAAGGTTGGTCTGCGGGCTGTGCCGTCTGAAGCTGTAACAAGAATTCAGTAGATGTCCTTTTATAATATTCCAAAGAACCCGTGATTTTATTGTCAAGAAGACCAAAATCCACACCAATATTGAATTGTTCGTTTTGTTCCCATTGCAAATCATCATTTGCGAAGGCTACGGCACCTGTTGCACCAGGATTATCAGAAGTTGGGTCAGCAATATTAAAACGCTCCCTATTCGTAAATCGGTTAGAACCTAAACCTTCTTGGTTACCCACAACTCCCCACGCTGCACGCAGTTTGAAACGGTCGAATACATCGAAAAACCAATCTTCTTGGGAGAGGTCCCAAGCGGCTCCCACGGCCCCAAAAGTACCATATTTGTTGTTCCCACCAAATCGAGAAGAACCGTCAATTCTCAATGTACCGGAGAAATTAAATTTGCCGTTCAACGAGTAGTTACTTCTCAAGAAAAAGGATTGAAGTTCATCTCTTTCGCTACTTGAATTTGCTGCAAAGTCCTCGGCTCGAGCAATATTGTTGACCATAAAGAACAGGTCATCTGTAGAGGTAAAATTGGCTCCTTGAAGTTCAATGGTCTCTGTTATGAACTCTTGGTAGGAATGTCCTAGTGTAACATCTAATACGTCATCTCCAAAACTCTTATTGAAATTTAGGTAAGATTCCCATGTTGTATTGGTCAAATCGAATTCATCTAAAAAGGCTCTACCTATCTCAAAAGAATCGGCAGTAAACAAATCCCTGGATTGGGCCGATGCACTGGATGCGGTCGACTTGTCCAATCCGATTTTGGTATTGAAGCTAAGGTCATCTGTAATTTGATATTTAGCTCCCACGCCTACCAAAACTCTTAAAATACTTACGGCACTTCTAGATAGTTCCAATAATGCCAGTGGATTTCTTCTTTCGTTCGAAGGTTGCAAAAAGCCAGCTACACCACCTAGTGATGGATCATCCTCGAATAGGGATTGTGTGGGGTCAAAACCATAAGAAGAAGAAAGCAAATCCCCTCTAGCATTGGGATTATCCGTAATGGGCGGTCTTTGCGTTTCAATGTTCGAAATGTTTGCTTGCGTATCCAAAGTCAATTTGTCGTCAAAAAACTTTTGGGAAGCATTAAAACGTGCGGTCAATCTTTCAAATTCACTATCCTCCACTTCACCTTCTTGGTCTTGGTATCCTATGGAAAGACGATAATTTCCACTCTCGTCACCACCACTGTAAGCAAGATTGTAATTTGCGGTTATGGAATTACGAAAAATGACATCGTATGTGTCAGTATTGCTGCCACTATCCACAAAAGTACCCCCTGACACCGTATTTTGAGCCGCTAAGAACTGATTTCTATCCAGCAATTCAATACGATTTTGGATAGACCCAAAAGAAAGGGTTGTTGAAAATTCCAAGACAGGTCTACCATTTCCTTTTTTGGTGGTAATCAAGACTACACCATTGGCACCTCGAGAACCGTAAATGGCGGTTGCCGAAGCATCTTTTAGAATATCGATACTTGCAATGTCAGCTGGATTTAAAAAGCTTAGAGGGTCTAGTGCGGTCGTTGTTCCAAGGTCGTCGTTACCGTTGCTAGCAGCTGTTGTATTCGCACCACTCAATGGAATTCCATCAATTACATATAAAGGGTTGTTGTTAGAACGTACGGAAGCAGTTCCACGAATCCTTACATTTACAGCGGCACCAGGTTCACCGTTTGTTGCTGAAATCTGTACCCCAGCTGTTTTACCTTGGATCAACTGTTGTGGATTGACGATAACCCCTTTGTTGAATTCCTCCGCTTTGACACTCTCAACAGCACCTACGGCAGTTCTTTTCGATTGTGTTCCATAACCCACGACAACCACCTCATCCAATTCACTGGCGTCTTCTTGTAGTGTAACATTAACTGTGGTTTGCCCGTTCACCGAAATTTCTTGGGTAGCAAAACCAATGTAACTGAAAACAAGCACTGCATCACTGGCCACATCGTTCAGTGTATAATTACCATCAAAATCCGTTTGTGTACCATTGGTTGTGCCTTTGACTACAACACTGGCTCCCGGTAAAGGTCCAGTAGCATCTGAAACCGTACCGGTTACTGTTTGGGCTTTCACCAGTCCGAAACATAACAATGCCCCGAGGAATAGAAAACCTCTTAGTAGCGTAATCTTCATAAATAATTAATTTTAAGTTTAGTTAATTTCAATTCAAGTGTTAAACATATATAAAAAAAATGTTAATCTAAATTTAAGCATAATTCAATATTTACCGAAAACGGTTTCGTGTTGATAAGTTTGGGATGATATCAGGTTGGTAAAAGTTTTAATGGTAAACTAATCAAATCTTAAATAAGTAGCAGCTTTTTAGCGAAATTAATAATTTGAATTCTAATATACTATTTTATTCCATCGATATTGATTTTGACCATTTTTTGAAGAAATTAAGATTTCGATAGATTGTGTTAAAAAAATCAGTAAGATATTCTTCCGTATTTTGTTTTGTTTATTTTGGCAGTTACCTATTTAATTTCATCACTTTGAAACCAAAAATTACGCTTAAGGATATAGCCAGGGAGCTTGAGGTATCCATTTCCACGGTTTCCAAAGCTTTGAAAAACAGTGAGGAAATTAGTAGGGATACCAAAGAAAAAGTACAAGCTTTTGCCCGCCTTTACAACTACAAACCCAATAACATTGCGGTTAGCTTAAAAAACAAGCGGACTAAAAATATAGGGGTCGTCATTCCAGACATCGTCCATCACTTTTTCACTACGGTGATAAGAGGTATTGAAAAGTATGCCAATGCCAAAGGATATAATGTTATTGTTTGTCTTTCTGAAGAATCTTTTGATAAGGAAGTGATCAATATGGAAATGTTGGCCAATGGCAGCATTGATGGTTTTATTATGTCCCTTTCGTCAGAAACGCAGGCCAAAGGGGATTACAACCATCTGAAGGAAGTCACAGAACAAGGGATCCCTGTTGTATTGTTTGATCGTATCACCCACGAAATTGATTGTGACAAAGTGGTTATTGACGATAAATTGGGCGGTTATCTGGCCACCAAAAAACTGATAGAACAGGGAAAACAACGCATTGCCTTAATCGCTACGGACGATTATCTGAGTGTTAGCAAAGCGCGGAGCCAAGGCTATACAAAGGCACTGTTGGACCATGGCATACCCGTGGAACCGTCCCGTATCCTAAAACTGCCCACCATGGAAATGGATGAAGACCGCATTCGCGATTTCTTTGAAACCTCCGACATGGATGCGGTTCTATGTGTTAATGAGATATTTGCCGTCTACAGCATGGGTCTTGCTCTGGAAAAGGGATTGAAAATTCCCGAGGACATCGCTTTTATCGGATTTACGGACGGATTGCTTTCCAAATATGCACATCCCAGTCTTACAGTAGTGGCACAGCATGGTGAAAGAATGGGTGAAATTTCCGCACAGATGTTAATAGAGAAGGTGGAAAGCGAAAATGAAGAAGAAACGTTTCAAACCAAAATTTTAGAACCCACATTGGTTTTGCGTAATTCAACAATTAATTAAGTTTGCTGCGACTAACAATTTCTACATTTTTAACTTCCACCATACAGTAAACCGATGAATCAAGATTACATAAAAGAAGACCCTTGGTCTATAGTTGAAGAAGGCTTTGAAGCAGATAGGGTAAAATCCTCTGAAAGTCTTTTTAGTATCGGTAATGGAGCTATGGGCCAGCGTGCCAATTTTGAAGAAACCTATTCGGGGGATTCCTTTCAGGGCAGCTACATCGCAGGAGTGTACTATCCGGACAAAACCCGGGTAGGCTGGTGGAAAAACGGATATCCAGAGTACTTTGCCAAGGTGTTGAACGCCCCGAATTGGATTGGTTTAGAGGTTTTGATAAATGGTGAACCCTTAGATTTGAATACCTGTAAATTGATTAAAAACTTTACGCGACAACTAAATATGAAAGAGGGTTGGTACCGACGTTCTTTCATCGCCACTTTGCCAAACAATGTTGAGGTTTCCGTAGTGTCTACTCGGTTTTTAAGTCTTTATTTGGATGAATTGGGAGCAATTGAATATGAGATTGAACTGCTAAACCAAGATGCCGAAATAGCAATTATCCCATATTTGGACAGTGGTATAAAAAATATGGACAGTAATTGGGACGATGAATTTTGGAACACCACCAATATTGAATCCAAAGGAAACCGGGCTTTTATCGAAGCGCATACGTTGAAAACCAATTTTGGTACCTGTACGTTCATGGACGCCGCCCTGTATTGTAACAATACCAAAGTGCAAAAAGAACCGGTCCTCAAAAAAGATGGACTTTCTGTTGGTCTAAGTTTTGTTCTCGATGTAAAAAAAGGGGATAAGCTGACCCTTCAAAAATTTGGGGGCTACACCGTTTCCAGAAACCACGAATCCTCAAAATTGATGGAGGCGGCCAACAACACTTTGAATCAAGCTTCTCATTTAGGATTTAAAGCACTCCTTGAAAAACAAAAAGAAGCCTGGGCCCATGTTTGGGAAATGAGTGATATCGAAATAGAAGGGGACATCAAGGCCCAACAAGGCATACGGTTCAATATTTTTCAGTTGAACCAAACCTATCTGGGCAAGGATTCCCGTTTGAATATCGGTCCCAAGGGCTTTACGGGAGAAAAATATGGCGGAAGTACGTATTGGGATACGGAAGCCTATTGTTTGCCTTTTTATATGGCAACAAAAAATCAGGAAGTAGCATGGAGCTTGTTGGAATATCGCTACAACCATCTGGGCAAGGCGATTGAAAATGCGGAAAAGCTTGGATTCAAAAATGGTGCTGCGCTCTACCCAATGGTTACCATGAACGGGGAAGAATGCCACAATGAGTGGGAAATTACTTTTCAGGAAATCCATAGAAATGGGGCCATCGCATTTGCGATATTCAATTACCACCGCTTTACTGATGATTTTAGCTATATTCCAAAAATGGGATTGGAGGTATTGATTGGTATTGCACGTTTCTGGAAACAGCGTTTCAATTTTTCAGAGGATAAGCAGGCTTATGTGATGCTCGGTGTGACCGGACCCAATGAATATGAAAATAACATCAACAACAATTGGTATACCAACTATCTGGCGAAGTGGTGTCTGGAGTATACCGCACAACAATTGCAAAAAGTAAAAGAAGGGTTTCCAGAAGATTACAAAAGGGTTGTAAAAAAGACGGGAATAACGCCAAATGAGATAAAATCTTGGGAAGCTTTGGTTTCCAACATATATCTTCCTTATTCTGAAGAATATGGCGTTTACTTACAACAAGATGGTTTTTTGGATAAGGAAATGATACGCGTGCATGATTTGGGACAAGCGGAACGGCCCATCAACCAAAAGTGGAGCTGGGACCGGATTTTGCGCTCCCCTTACATAAAACAAGCCGATGTCCTTCAAGGGTTCTATTTTTTTGAAGATCATTTCACGCCGGAGGAACTGGAAAAACACTTTGATTTCTACGAACCTTTTACAGTCCATGAATCGTCTTTGTCGCCTTGCGTACACAGTATCCAAGCCGCAAAACTGGGTCGTATGGAACAAGCCTACACTTTTTATCTTAGAACCTCCAGGCTAGACTTGGACGATTATAATAAGGAAGTGGAGGAAGGATTGCACATCACCTCTATGGCAGGAACTTGGATGAGCATTGTAGAGGGATTTGGAGGTATGCGTATCAAAGAAGATAAACTGTCATTTGAACCTCAAATACCGGAACAGTGGGATTCATACATTTTTAAGATAAATTTCAGGGGCCAGATTGTTACGGTCCGCATTGAACAGAACAAGTCCAGTTTCGAAATTACAGGGGATACGGAATTACCTATTCTAGTCAATAATAAACAGCTTACCTTGGTTCCTGGAAAAGTGGTACATCCATGAACAGGCTAACCTTTGGTTGTTTTTTGATACTACTTGGAGGCTTTTTAGCATGTGAAACAAATATCAAACCCAAGGAAGTGGAGTCAATAAAGGAGAGAAAAGTAGTGGTTTACCAGGTGTTTGCCCGACTGTTTGGCAATACGAATACTACGAACAAACCCTGGGGCACGGCAGAAGAAAACGGGGTGGGCAAATTTTCCGACTTTACGGAAAAAGCCCTCTTAGAAATCAAAAACCTTGGAGTTACCCATATCTGGTATACTGGTGTGCCACATCATGCACTTATTGGAAACTACGCTGAATATGGTATTTCTCATGACGATCCGGATGTGGTCAAGGGACGTGCCGGCTCTCCCTATGCCGTTAAGGATTATTATAACGTAAATCCAGATTTGGCCGAAAATCCTGCTAATCGATTGCAAGAGTTTAAGGAGTTGGTAAACCGAACCCACAAGATTGGAATGAAGGTGCTCATCGATATCGTCCCAAACCATATTGCCCGCAAATACGAGGGACACAACAATCCCAAAGGAGTTGTGGATTTTGGAGAACATGACGATACTTCGCTGGAGTATCATGTGAACAACAATTTCTATTACATTCCTAAGGAAGAATTCAAGGTCCCAAATTGGGAAGATGGATACCAACCTCTGGGGGGTGAAGCAAATCCATTATCCGATAGAAAGTTTGAGGAAATTCCTGCAAAATGGACAGGCAACGGTTCCCGTTTGGCACAACCCCATTTCAACGACTGGTATGAAACGGTGAAGATAAATTATGGGATACGGCCCGATGGCACCAAGGATTTTGCAGAATTGCCAGAGGCTTTTGAAAAAAAGAACCACGCGGAACATGCAGATTTTTGGAAGGATAAAAAGATTCCGGATTCTTGGATGAAATTCAAGGATATTGCCCTGTACTGGATAGATTTTGGCGTAGATGGTTTTCGTTTTGATATGGCGGAAATGGTCCCTGTTGAGTTTTGGAGCTATCTAAACTCAAGTATCAAAATGAAAAACCCCGATGCTTTCTTGTTGGCGGAAGTATACAATCCGGAACTGTACCGCCCTTATATCCAAAAAGGAAAAATGGATTATCTCTATGATAAAGTGGAACTCTATGATAGTCTAAAGCATATCATTAAGGGGTATGGGTGGACCGACCATATTTCCGTAGTTCAAAAAGGAATGGAGGATATTGAACATCACATGCTGCATTTTTTGGAAAACCATGATGAACAGCGGATTGCTAGTGCTGAGTTTGCCGGAAATGCAGATTGGGCAAAGCCCGCCATGGTGGTATCGGCGACCGTTAGCACTTCGCCCACCATGATTTATTTTGGTCAGGAAGTTGGGGAACCGGGTGCAGAAGATGCAGGATTTGGCAAAGCTTCGCGGACCTCAATTTTTGATTATATAGGTGTTCCGCACCATCAAAGATGGATGAACCACGGACAGTTTGATGGAGGACAGCTCACCGCTGAAGAAGTGGAACTCCGTGATTTTTACAAAAGACTCTTGAATTTCACTATTTCGAGTGAGGCGTTGATGGGGGAATATCAGGAAATTCATTTCTTCAACAAGGAAAACACAGCGCATTATGACCATAGGGTATTTTCATACGTAAGATGGTCTTCGAATGAAAAACTGATCATAATCTCAAATTTTCAGGTAGATGATAGCTATGAACTTGATTTAAAGATTCCGGAGGAAGTACTTAAAAAGTGGCATATTGAAGATGGGCATTATATCTTGGAAGAAAAGTTAGGCGGAGAAGCCACGTATTCGATGGTGGTGGAAAATGGCTTAGGTAGTGTAGAGGTTAAGCTTTTGCCGTTGGAATCCCTCATTCTCAGTTTGGAACAATAAAAAAGCGGGCTAAAGTAACCCGCTCACGTTTTAGGGTCGGCTAGTTATTTCTAGTCCTGATAATTTGTTTTGATTTCTTTAATAAAATCCCATAAACTTAAGAAAATCCTGTAAAAAATGATAATCTTAATGGGAAGTTAGTGGTTTTGGTTGGGTTCTTTTTTAGGCATTCCCTTACCAAATTGTATTTTTAATCTTCAAAATTATTCATATGAAAAAAGTATTGGGACTTTTGTGTATTTTGTTTTTGGGCAATTCATGTATCATGACGGATTCAACACCTTTGGTAATTGGACATAGGGGCGCAATGGGACACGAAACTGAAAATACATTGGCCTCAGTTCAAAAAGCGCTGGATTTGGGGGTCGATATGATTGAAATTGATGTGTTCCAAATTGAAAGTGGTGAGATTGTCGTCTTCCATGACGAGCGTGTAGATCGTCTGGCCAATAGTGGAGGAAAAATTGAGGAGTACAATATTTTTGACCTCAAGCAACTGACTTTGGACGGAAATCACAAAATTCCCATGTTGCAGGAAGTGTTGGAGCTCATCGATAACAATGTTGTACTGATCATTGAATTGAAGGGGGCCAATTCTTCAGTAAGAGTGAATTTCATTATGGATTATTATGTAAAGGATAAAGGCTGGGCTTTGAACAACTTTATCATTTCCAGTTTTAAGTGGGATGAACTTAGAAAAATGCGGCAACAAAATCCATCTGTTCAAATCGCGATATTGACCGAAGATGACACCTTGAAAGCCTTGCCTATCGCTAAAGAAATTAATGCTGTGGCGATAAATCCAGATTTTTCAAAACTTACCGCAGAGAAAGCCGCTAAGATTCAAAAAGAAGGTTATAAATTATATCCATGGACGGTAAACGATCCCAAGGATATTCAGCGTATGAAGGATTATAATGTAGATGGGATTATTACCAATTATCCCGAACGTGTAAACTGATGTTTGATGTAATCGTTGCCGGAGGTGGAGCGGCCGGTTTTTACGCAGCTGTTCAGATTGCCGAGACAAATCCAAATTTTAAGGTTGCTATTCTAGAGCGGGGAAAAACGGTACTTTCCAAGGTAAGAATTTCAGGAGGAGGTCGATGCAATGTAACTCAAGGAAAGTTTTTTGCCAAAAGCCTTGCTGAGGGATACCCCAGAGGACAAAAAGAACTCTTGGGCCCCTTTCATAACCATTCCGCGGAAGATGTTATCGCATTTTTTCAGGAACGGGGCGTTCCCCTTAAAATAGAACCGGACGATAGGGTTTTCCCAAAAAGTAACACTTCACAAAGTATTATTGACTGTTTTTTGGAAGAGACGAAAAAACATGGGATTAAAGTGCTCAAAAATAGTGCGGTCAAAAAATTTGAGAAACTGGAAAAGGGATGGCAAGTGACCACGATGAACAAGAACTACCAGGCCAAATATCTGCTATTGGCCACGGGAAGTAACTCCAGAATATGGGATATGCTGAATACAATGGGGCATACCATCGTTCCGCCGGTCCCATCATTGTTCACATTCAACATTAAGGACGAACGTATTAAAGGAATTTCAGGTATAAGTTCCTTTGCCTCGGTATCAATTCCCCAAAAGAAAATCTTCACCTCCCAGATAAGCGTTAAACTAAAAAGTGCACCAAAGCAGTTGCCAATTTTAGAAACAGAGGGCCCGGTGCTGATAACGCATTGGGGATTGAGCGGACCTGCCATTCTGAAACTATCAGCTTGGGGTGCTCGCATTCTAAAGGATTACAAATATGTTTTTCGGGTAAATGTGAATTGGACCCCGGAGTATTCCACGGAGGCTATGGAACGGTTTTTAAGGGAAGTAAAAGAAGTAGAACCTAAAAAAACTGTTATGCGCACGCAAGCCATTTTGCTCCCCAAACGTTTGTGGATGCGATTGGTTACTGCGGCAAAAATCCCGGAAAGCCTGAAATGGGCTGAGGTGAGCAAGGAGCATATTAAAAATTTAGCAGAACAACTCACGGTCTGTTCCTTTAAGGTGGAAGGAAAAAGTACCTTTAAGGAAGAGTTTGTAACAGCTGGTGGTATCGATTTAAAAGAGATTAATTTTAAGACATTTGAAAGCAAGTTGTTTCCCAACCTCTTTTTTGCCGGAGAAATTATAGATATAGATGGAATTACCGGGGGATATAATTTTCAGAACGCATGGACAGGTGCCTACTTGGCCGCTCAGGAAATTGCATCCAGATAAGCGTTGGAAATTACGGTAACCCCAAAGACAATAAAGCGGCTAAAACTCCGCCGATAATGGGCCCTAATACAGGAATCCATGCATATTCCCATCCATACGGACCTTTATTTTTGATGGGAACCAAAGCATGAACTATCCGAGGACCTAAGTCCCGCGCCGGATTTATCGCATAGCCGGTGGTTCCACCTAGACTCAGGCCAATTCCCCAAACGATAAGGGCAACCGGAAGAGCGCCTAACGACCCCAGTCCGATAATCGTATTGTCTTTGGTAAGGGTGGCATCCGTGAAATAGAGCACTGCGAATACCAATACAAAAGTTCCTGCAATTTCGGTCAATAGGTTCAAAACTGTATTTGGGATGGCCGGAGCATTACAAAATACCGCTCGTTTGTTATTTCCATCTTCCGTGGCATCAAAATGGTCTTTGTGAATCAACCAAACAAAAAAGGCGCCGAGCATGGCCCCAATAAACTGCGCAATGATATAATTGGGAACATCATAAATTGAAAAATCCCCGGCCAAAGCAAGCCCTATGGTAACGGCGGGGTTCATATGGGCGCCACTATAAGGTCCGGCCACAACAACGCCGATATACACGGCAAAGGCCCATCCTGTTGTGATTACCATCCAACCGGAGCCCGAACCAAAGGTTTTTTTTAGGGAAACATTGGCGTTTACCCCACAGCCCAACAAAATCAGAAGAAAAGTACCGACCACTTCGGCGATAAACGGCGTCATGTCTTTTGGGTTTTAATCAATTTTGGTCCAATGTTCCAAGGCTTGAATGGCCCGATACCATCCTTTAATTCCGTTTTCTATGGGTTGTCTTTCTGTTGTTGGGTTAAAGCGGATATCCGTTTCCCAAACTTGTTGTATTTCTTTGGCACTTTCCCAAAAACCGACAGCCAAACCGGCAAGATAGGCAGCTCCCATTACGGTAGTTTCGATGATTTTGGGCCTAACGGCAACGGTGTTCAAAACATCCGCTTGGAACTGCATCAACATATCATTTACTGTCGCCCCACCATCCACACGAAGTTCTTGGATGGAGATTCCTGAATCTGCTTCCATGGCTTTCAAAACGTCCATGGTCTGATAAGCGATGGATTCTAAGGCGGCCCTCGCAATATGCGCGTCGGTGCTTCCTCTGGTCAGTCCAAACAAGGTGCCTTGTGCATACTGGTTCCAATGGGGTGCGCCCAGTCCTGCAAATGCCGGTACAAAATAAACACCATCCGAAGAATCGACAGAGCTGGCCAGATTCTCCACATCTGAAGATTTTTTGATGATTTTTAAACTATCCCGTAACCATTGCACCACGGCTCCGGCAATAAAAATACTTCCCTCTAGGGCATATTCGGTCTTACCATTTATTTTCCAAGCTACGGTGGTCAATAAATTGTTTTTGGAGACGATAGGTTTTTCCCCAATGTTCATCAGCATAAAACATCCAGTACCATAGGTGTTTTTTACCATTCCCTCTTGTGTACACATTTGGCCGAACAAGGCAGCTTGTTGGTCACCGGCGATTCCGGAAATGGGGATTTCTGCCGCAAAAAAATTGGATGCGGTATGCCCGTAAACCTCACTGGACTGTTTTACCTTGGGAAGCATGCTTTTGGGTATGGTGAGTAATTCCAAAAGCTCATCATCCCAATCCATCGTTTTAATATTAAAAATAAGGGAACGGGACGCATTGGTCACATCCGTGATGTGTAGTTTTCCCTCGGTCATTTTCCATATCAACCATGAGTCTATGGTCCCCAAGAGCAGCGTGCCAGCTTGCGCTTTCTCCCGTGCGCCCTCAACATGGTCCAAAATCCATTTTACTTTGGTGCCCGAGAAATAGGAATCAATCACAAGACCTGTTTTTTCTCGTATCATTTGGGATTTCCCTAGCCCTTTCAACTCATCGCAATAGGCTGAAGTACGCTTATCTTGCCAAACAATGGCATTGTAGACAGGTTCGCCAGTATTTTTGTCCCAAACGACTACGGTTTCTCTTTGATTGGTGATTCCTATTGCCGCAATTTGTTCTCCTTTAATTCCTTTTTTACTTACTGCTTCCGCGGCCATACCAGCCTGTGTGGCCCAGATTTCAGTGGCATCGTGCTCGACCCATCCTGGTTTTGGGAATATTTGTGTGAATTCCTTTTGGGCTACAGAAACAATGCTTCCCTGTTTGTCTACTACCACTGCCCGAGAACTAGTGGTGCCTTGGTCCAAGGCTAGGATATATTGATTCATTTTGGTTACTTTAATGTTGCTGAATTTACTAAAATAAATCGTAGTCGTTGGACGAAAGTATAAAATTGAAAATATGGGGACTTACATAGCTCTCCTACGAGGAATCAACGTAGGGGGACACCGAAAAATAAAAATGGTTGAGCTTCGGGAAGTCTTATCAAAAAATGGGTTTGACCAAGTGCAGACCTATATCCAAAGTGGAAATATACTTTTTCAAAGTGCAGAAAGGGATTCTATTAAAATCGCGGCCACAATTCGTAAATTGATTGATAAAGCATTTGGTTTCCCAGTCCCCGTCCTTGTGGTTTCATCAGAAAGGTTGAGAACCATTTTGGAGAACAATCCTTTTCAGAACGTCGCGGAAGAAAACCTGCTTTTTTTTACCTTGCTCAAAGAGGTACCGGAACCAGAAAAAGTTATGGAGTTTAAAGGAATTCAGTTTGAAGGCGAACATTTTCACATCACGGAATACTGTGTTTATCTAAGTTTTACCGGAAATTATAGGAATGCCAAATTGAACAATAACTATATAGAAAAAAAGCTTAAAGTAGAGGCCACAACACGTAATTTAAAGACAATGCGAAAGCTTTTGGCAATGATGGGCTAGTTAGTTCAACTCCCAGATTTTATAGTTTAAAATGGCAGCAAAACCTACCCACAATAAATAGGGGACTAGGAGTAAGGCCGCAAGTTTGCTAACCACTTTGAACCATCGTATGGTAAGTATGATCAACGTCAATAGGACCAAAATAACGATCAAGGCCCAAAATGGATTTTTAAAGCCGAAAAAAACAATACTCCATAGGGCATTGAACAACAATTGAAATCCAAAGTGGTACAATGCGGTCTTTACCCAGATATGATGAAATCCCTTAGACCATACGATTCCCGCTGCCACTCCCATCATCACATACAATACGGTCCAAACTGGCGCAAAAATAGCGTTTGGGGGATTAAAACTAGGCTTGTTCAGTGTCGTATACCAAGTATTGACAGAACTTTGGGTGGCAAAACTGGAAAGAAAACCAATGAAGAGGCACACAAGTACGGCAATAGCAATATAAACGACTTTCTTTTTCATAAATCATGTGTATACCCTAAAATAACAATTTATTTGAATCTTAAGTTTCCTGTCCTGAAAGCATGGTTATCTTTGCGCAAATTTTCTTTAGGATGAGGGAGCAGGATTTTTTGCCCAAGGTTTATGCCAATTTTCCCGAAAAAGGAAAAGTGATATGGAAAGCACCAAGTAATATTGCTTTAGTAAAATATTGGGGCAAGCGAGCCCAACAAATTCCGGCCAATCCATCAATAAGTTTTACCTTGGACGCTTGCGCCACAACAACACAACTATCTTATGAAATTCGAGGAGAAAATACTTCAGATTTCTCATTTGACCTGAGTTTTGACGGCAAATCCAAAGAAGATTTCAAACCTAAAATAAGGGCGTTTCTAGAACGTGTGGAACCGTACCTGCCCCATTTAAAGAGATATCATTTTCAGATTGAAACTTCGAATTCTTTTCCACATAGCAGTGGTATTGCTTCTTCGGCAAGTGGAATGGCCGCTTTGGCACTGTGTTTTTTGAGTATCGAACGAAAGATTCAAGAGATGGAGGACGGATTTTTTAATCGAAAAGCTTCTTTTTTGGCTCGACTGGGCTCCGGGAGTGCTTGCCGAAGTATCGCTGGCGATTTAGTACAATGGGGTTACCACCAGGATATCGAAGAAAGTTCTGACCTTTATGGCATACAATATCCTTTTAAGGTCAATCAGGTGTTCAAGAACTATCAGGATACTATATTGTTGGTGCACAAAGGGAAAAAGCAGGTAAGCAGTACTGTTGGACATGATTTAATGCATCAGCATCCCTTCGCATCCAAACGCTTTGATCAGGCTCACGAAAATCTAGCACAACTGAAATCAGTTTTAGCAACAGGAGACTTAGAAAGGTTTATCCAAATTGTTGAAAGTGAAGCATTGACCTTGCACGCCATGATGATGACCAGCATACCCTATTATATTCTAATGCTGCCGGACACTCTGGAAATATTACAAAAAATATGGCGCTTTAGAAAAGAAACCAAAATTCCAATTTGCTTTACCTTGGACGCCGGGGCCAATGTTCATGTGCTTTATCCGGAAAGCGTCGAGGAACCGGCCATGCAATTTATTCAGGATGAACTGGTTGTACATTGCGAGAATGGACACTATATTTGTGACCAAATTGGACTTGGAGCAAAACAAATATTTGAATAGTAGATACGCTAATGGCATTTATAGCGTTCTGAATGTTTAAGTATAGAAATGACGAAAGTCAGTAAAACCAACTTTTTTGTTTATCTTTATAAAAGAAAAGATTAAACAAAAATCTTTTTAAATATGAAAGGACCACTCTTTTATTCAAAAATACTGCTGTTTGGAGAATACGGTATTATTAAAGATTCTAAAGGACTTTCCATTCCCTATAATTTTTTTAAAGGAGCGCTTAAGTCTGACGAGCAGGTCTCGGAAGCCGCGAAAGAATCAAATAATAGTCTCCGCGAGTTTACGCTTTATCTAAAAGAACTGGTTTTAAATGAACCAGAATTGGTTTCTTTTGATTTTGAAAAATTGGATTCTGACATAGCCGAGGGTATGTATTTTGACAGTTCCATTCCCCAAGGTTATGGAATTGGCAGTAGCGGTGCCTTAGTTGCCGCTGTTTATGATAAATATGCCACACAAAAAATCACCGTATTGGAAAACCTGACACGCGAAAAATTGCTGAAGTTAAAAGTGGTGTTTTCCAGGATGGAGTCTTTTTTTCACGGTAAATCTTCCGGTTTAGACCCCTTGAACAGTTATTTGAGCTTGCCTATCTTGATCAATTCCCAGGACAACATTGAGTCCACGAGCATCCCCTCGCAAAATAAGGAAGGGAAAGGTGCAGTTTTTTTGCTGGATAGTGGAATTACCGGAGAAACGGCTCCCATGGTCCAGATTTTTATGGAAAAAATGAAGCAGGAAGGTTTTAGGAGCATGCTTAAAAATCAGTTTATTAAGCATACCGATGCGTGCGTGGAGGACTTCTTAAATGGAAATGTCAAATCCTTGTTTGGAAACCTAAAACAACTTTCCCATGTGGTCTTGGACAACTTCAAACCCATGATACCCACGAAATTTCATGACTTGTGGCAGCAGGGTATAGAGAGCAATGAGTATTATCTAAAATTGTGCGGCTCAGGTGGCGGTGGGTACATTCTTGGATTCACCCAAGACTTTGAAAAAGCAAAAAAGGCACTGCAAGGACATAAATTGGAAGTGGTATACAACTTCTAAATCCTCACCATGCTCAGCAGAAAAAATAAACTCCTGCTGTTTAAGCTGCTGAGTTTGTTTTCGGTGGTCCGGGGGTATAATATTTTAATGATCACCTTGGCGCAGTATTTAGCGTCGATTTTTATTCTCTCTCCCAATCTACCACTTCGGGAAGTTATCTTTGATTTGAATCTTTTTTTGATCGTGACCGCCTCGGCATTGGTCATTGCAAGCGGATATATCATAAACAATTTTTACGATGCTGAGAAAGACTTGATCAACAAACCTACAAAAACTATGTTGGACAGGTTGGTCAGCCAACGTTTTAAGCTGACCACTTATTTCATTTTAAATTTCGTTGCGGTATTTGCGGCTAGCTACATTTCTTTTCGGGCCGTACTTTTTTTTTCTGCTTATATTTTTGGGATTTGGATATACTCCCATAAGTTGAAGCGCATTCCCTTTTTGGGAAATTTTGTATCCGCTTTATTGGCCATTGCCCCTTTTTTTGTGGTCTTTGTGTATTACCGAAATTTTGAAGCGGTAATTTTTGTACACGCCCTCTTTCTGTTTCTACTTATTTTAGCTCGTGAGTTGATCAAGGACTTGGAAAGTATCGCTGGAGATATGGCCCAAAACTATAGAACCGTACCTATAATCTACGGACATCGAGTCTCAAAACTGATTATTGGTCTGTTGATAGGGCTGACCTTGATTCCTGCTTTGCTGTTGATCCAAATATTTGATGTGGGCTATATGTATCTCTATTTTTGGATGTGTATCGCCTTACTGGGACTTTTTATTGTCCTGTTGATTAAAGCCAATGGTAAAAAACACTACGTATGGCTCCACAACATTTTAAAATTCATTATTGTTGCAGGCGTATTTAGCATTCTCCTTATTGATGTCGACTTAGTATTAAATCGAATTTTGTGATGGAAAACGAACTCAAAGTAGCTTTGGCCCAGGTGGCTCCGATTTGGTTGGATAAAAAGGCGACCCTTGAAAAAGCAAAATTAATCTTGACCGAAGCGTCCCAAAATGGCGCAGAGCTTGTTGTTTTCGGTGAAGCCTTTTAGCCAGGTTATCCATTTTGGTTGGCCTATACCAATGGCGCGGCATGGGATTTAAAGGTAAACAAAGAACTGCATGCACACTATGTTCGCAATTCGGTTCAGATTGAAACCGGAGAATTGGAGGATTTGTGCCAATTGGCAAAGGAAAAGAAACTTGCAGTATATCTCGGAATGATGGAACGCGCCCAAGATAGAGGTGGGCACAGCCTGTATTGTTCGCTGGTGTACATTGATGCCCAGGGAAAAATTCAATCGGTGCACCGCAAGTTGCAGCCTACCTATGACGAACGGTTGACCTGGGCTCCAGGCGATGGTCATGGACTTCGGGTACATCCGCTAAAAAAGTTCACGGTTGGCGGCTTAAACTGTTGGGAAAACTGGATGCCCTTGCCACGTGCATCGCTCTACGGACAGGGGGAAAACCTACATGTTGCGGTTTGGCCCGGAGGACTCCACAATACAAAGGACATTACGCGATTTATAGCTCGGGAATCCCGGGGATATGTCATCTCAGTTTCTTCATTGATGCGCACTTCAGACTTCCCTAAAGACACGCCGCATCTTCAGAAAATTTTGGAAAAGGCTCCGAAAACTTTGGCCAATGGAGGTTCGTGCATTGCTGGACCTGATGGGGAATGGGAGATAGCGCCCATTGTAGACAAAGAAGGTCTTATTTATCATACTTTGAACATTAATAGGGTGTATGAAGAACATCAAAACTTTGACCCAGTAGGCCATTATGCCCGCCCGGATGTGACGCAGCTTTCGGTGAATCGAGAACGGCAGTCCACCCTTAAGATGAGCGATGGATAAAAATTACGTGACGCCACTTGTTTTGATTTTGCACGATGCCCAATTTCAATAGAAATTCCACCGACGTCATTTTATTTGATGAAACGAATCCCGATATTTCCATTTCTAGTATTTCATAAGATAGTTTTTGATAAGAGACCAAACTAAAAATTGGGGAACTCCTTTAGTGAACGTGTCGCGTTATTGGGAACGGTTAAAAACACTATCTTCGCCAAAAATTCACGACTGATGGCGAAATCAGACAACTCAAGGAAACGAAAAACCTCCGGTACTTCCCGTAAAACGTATCAACAACACTCATTTCCAAAAAAAACAAATCGTCCGGAGCAAAGACAAAAAACAGCTGCCAATCCCAATTTAGTCCGTTTAAATCGCTATGTGGCCAATGCCGGTATTTGTTCAAGACGGGAAGCGGATACCTACATCGCAGCAGGCAATATTACGGTCAACGGTAAGGTCATCACGGAAATGGGCTTTAAAGTGAAGCGTACGGATGATGTGCGCTTTGATGGTCGTAAGCTCAATCCAGAGAAAAAAGAATATGTATTGCTCAACAAACCCAAAAATTTCATTACCACCACGAGTGACGAAAAAGGGAGGCGAACCGTTATGGAACTTGTATCCAGCGCCTCTAACGCACGTCTACTCCCGGTGGGGCGATTGGACCGTAATACCACAGGCCTATTGCTGTTTACAAATGACGGGGACCTGACCACAAAACTGACCCATCCCAAACATGGAATCCGTAAAATCTATCAAGTAACTTTAAATGAATCCCTGCGGATGGCAGATCTTCAAAAAATTGAAGCGGGTCTCGAATTGGATGATGGCCCGGTGCAGGTGGATACGGTAAGTTATATTCAGGGCGCGCCCAAAAGAGAGGTCGGAGTAGCGATCCATAGTGGTCGAAATCGCATCGTACGCAGGATCTTTGAGCATTTGGGATATACCGTGGTCAAACTCGATCGGGTCGTTTTTGCCGGATTGACCAAAAAAGACCTACCTCGCGGACATTGGCGCCATTTGACCCAGCAGGAGGTAGCCAACTTGAAAATGATACAATGATTTTCAATCTATCTTTTTATATGCGGGTTTGTCCCCAAAGAATCAAATCTTGGAGTAGGCGCACCAATTCTTGATGCACCATATCCAAATCGTAACCATAGCGGCCATCATGTTGGCCTTCTGATAAATTTGTAAGCCGTTTTGTCAAGCGCTTGAGCGATTTCATGGTCTTTACGGGGACGGAGGTCGTATCCGTTTCAAATTTGCTCAAGGAAGTTGTGGCTTGTTTTGTTAGAGAAATGGCCTGTCCTAAATCGGCTTGAATCACTTCAGGTAAGGATAGTTTTTCATTAGATTGAATGTCTTCCCTAAGGTCATATAAGGTTTTTTCATGCTGCATGAAGAGTTTTCTTGCCTCCAGTATTTGGCCCAATTCGGTATGTATTTGGGTAAGTCCCAGTTTTTCATCGTGGAACATATCTTCCAATTCTGGAATTTTTATCGGAGTACCATCGGAAATGTTCCTTACGTCCTCAACACGGTTATAGCTTGCCACAATTTTTGAATAATGTCGGTTGCCGTAGTAGTTTCTGCAGAGGTTCCATAAGGTTTCCCCTGATTTGAAAATATGTGTGGGCACAGAATCCCTTTTTGCGATAGGTGTTTCCGTATTGGCAGTGTAAGATGTTGTCTTTAAAGTACTGGCGCTATCCACTTGATTTGTTTTTGGGGAACGATTTGAGGTCTTTTTCTCTTCGGATTTTTGAGCACAGGAATACACAAGCAGAAATACCATCAAAAAAGAACTTGTTTTTTTTAAACTTCTTACGATATGCCTACTTAAGACGGACACTTTTAAGTGGGTTTACTGAAAAAATGGATTACTCTCAAAGATAGCGTCCTTTTCATAAACGATATCCAGAATCAAATTTTGAAATCCAAAAAAAGGACAGTGGTCAATTCACACTTTCGAGAAGTTCCGCACAAAAACTATCAATTCTGGATTTGGTAATGTGCTGCATGACCACAATGTGGGCCATATCCTCTTGTGTGGCGAGTTGGTATTTTCGCACCAGTGCGGGAATAGGTTTTTTAAAGGTGACAATGATTTGGTTGGGAAAGTGGAAGACATTGGGATAGTCCATATCATTCAGTTTTTGGGTGAGGTACTTTGCATTTTCGATACATTGCATGCCCTCTAGTTTAAAACCTTGAAGCCCCTTTTTCTGAAAGATATACCATAGGTTCAGCGCTAAAAAACCATTTCGGGAACCACTGATGGTAGTGTCCTTGGTTCCTACGTAAGGGACCCAATTTCTACCAAATGCTTTATCATGGATATCTTTTTGACTCAATACAATTCCGCAAGGATGAATGGCACCCGGAAATTTATGCCCGGATATCGCAATACTGTTTACGCCCTTTTTGAAAAGCGGTTCCGCACGATCCAGAAAAGGATAGATAAAACCCATCAGTGCGGCATCTGCATGAATAAAAACGCGTTCTGGTGAAATTTTGAGCGTTTTGATAACTGCTATGATATCCTCCAAACTATCCATAGCCCCCGTCATAGTGGTCCCTAGATTTAGATTAAGGATGATGCCCTCCTTTTTTTCCAATTTCTTCAATTGAGCGTTTAGGTCATCATAGTCCATTTCGCCACTGGGCCGAGCATTAATGGGCAACGCTTTTATACCCAAAAGATGGGCGTTCTTGGCCAAAGAATAATGACTGGAATCTGTGAACAGAAATACAGGTTGTCTTCCTTGGTTCAGATGATAGTCGCGCCCCGTGTACATGCCGTAGAGGTTGCCCTCCGTTCCACCGCTGGTGATGTATCCCCAGTAATTATCTTCTATCCCGTACAACTGGGCCACAAAGTCCAAAGCTTCCCGTTCAAAAGCTTTTGTATGCATTTTGGCATTGCCGTGGACCCAAGGATCACCCGCGTTGTTCAAATGCAATTTGGCCAAACTGCTTATGCCCAAAATGGAGAGATCATTGTTTTCCGGTACCTCAGGATATCCGAAATAAGTAGTGGCATTTTTGATTTGTTCTGCTAAAAAGTAAGAGAGGCGTATCTCTGCTGCGGCCAATCGTTCCAGATCCTCTGATTCCTTCATTGCTTGTTATTTTTGAAACGGAAAGTTAATTATTTGTTGCAAATACAACAAATATGCATTCAAAGAATTAAAGCATCCCAAACGGTGCTTTCTAAATCATGAAAGCGTTGCTAAAACTGGTTATTCCAGCTTTGAACTAGAATCTGCTTCTAGCAACTGTGTTCGTAAATAAACAAAACTGTCTTCGATATTCTGGAAGACATCTTCCTCGGGGACAAGATCTGGAATAATATCCACAGCTTTCAGCATGTCTTCCGGTTGCTCCTTTAAACCGATTAGGATAACTTCAATGTTTTGGGCCCGTAAATCAAAAATAATGCCTTCCAAAGTGTACAATCCAGACTGGTCAATATAAGGTACGCGATCCATTCGGAGGATAAGCGCGGTCACTCCATCGGGCAGGGCATTAATCTGATCCTTGAAATAGGACGTAAATCCAAAGAACAAAGGCCCGTAGAGATGTTTGATGATTACTTTGTCCTTATATTTTTCGTAGAACCCCTGTTCGTCTTGCCAAGGTTTGGAACCGTCCATATCCGAAACACTGCCAACTTCCATCCCTTTTTCGCTAATATCCCCGGATTTCTTCATGAATAGTAGACAGGCCAATGTCACACCTATACCCACCGCGTATATCAAGCTTCCAAACGTAGTGATAAGCAGCACCAAAACTAGGACGACGGCGTCCGCACGAGGTACTTTGGTAAGATGTTTCAAACCTTTAAAATCAACAATTTTAAAACCAATGGGAATCAATAGGCCCGCCAACACGGCCAAAGGGATATGAGCGGCCAACTGACCAAGTCCCAATAGCACCGCGAGCAGAAAAACGCCGTGTAAAATACCAGAAAGTCTTGTTTTTCCACCTGCATTTATGTTCACCACGGTACCTTTGGTGGCACCTGCACCTGGAATACCCCCAATAGCAGCAGCCATCATGTTCCCGATTCCTTGCCCAATCAACTCCCGATTGCTGTTGTGTTTGGTTTTGGTGATGTTATCAGCGATTACCGAGGTCAACAAGGAGTCAATGCTCCCTAGCACGGCCAGAACCAAGGCGTACTCCAGGACGGTGGAATAGACACTGGCGTCTACGGTAAAAATATCCCCAAGTTGAAAAGAGG
This sequence comes from uncultured Allomuricauda sp., assembly GCF_937884665.1. Taxonomy (GTDB): domain Bacteria; phylum Bacteroidota; class Bacteroidia; order Flavobacteriales; family Flavobacteriaceae; genus Flagellimonas. The sequence continues at coordinate 44,253 of NZ_CAKZYF010000168.1, forward strand.
GCAAGCCTGATGGAATTTCCCCGATCAATGGCACATCCATTTTCATGAAGTATGCGATCAAAGTTGCTACTATCATGGCTACTAATGCACTGGGTATAGCTTTGGTCACTTTAGGAAAAAGAAAGTAGATGGCAATGGTGACCGCTCCAAGAATAAGGGCGGAGAGATTTACTTCCGTGAAAAGCCTGGGAAAATCCTGGATAACCGCCAAAGTGGATTTTGCAGAATCCAGGCCCGCAAAAGGGAACAACTGTAAAATGACTATGATAAGCCCCACGCCGCTCATAAATCCGGAGACTACGGGATAGGGAAAGTATTTAACATAGCTGGCAATATTCAAAAACCCAAAAATTACCTGAAAAAGTCCCCCGAGCAGAAAAGTCAATAATATGATGGGCATAGCATTGTCCAAAGTTCCATTCATTCCAATGGCAGCGGCCACCAATGATGCGGACACCACGGTCATCGGACCCGTGGGGCCACTGGCTTGGGTCTCTGTGCCCCCGAACATGGCCGCAAAAATACCGACGGCAATGGCCCCGTACAGACCTGCCGTGGCACCCATGCCCGACTGGACCCCGAATGCCAAGGCCAAAGGTAGGGCCACAATCCCTGCGACCAATCCGCCGGTAAAATCTCCTTTTAAGTTTTTGATATTGTAAATCTTGGACAACATAGCACGTATTTTAAAGTTTGTGACGCCTATTCACCAGACGGTCAATTTTAAGGTTATCTGTGGTACTGGTTCCGGGTAGCTTACTCGCTTTGATGAGGCCTAATGCCGGTTGACCCTATTCGATTCCAGATTCTTCGGTTTTCGCATTGAAGTTAACGAATTCCTGATTGCAGTTTGCAATTAATTGAGGTCCCGGCCCTGATGGATACCTGTTTCCCATTTTAAGGAAAATCGGATGCCAAACAAATTAGGTGCAACGGTTTATACGTTTGCCAGGTTCATTTTTTTCGGCCCACAAAACGGGTGACCGAGCCTTTTCCATTATGATAGAGGCCCTCGCTTAGCACTACTTCCTTTTCCACCAGTTCCATTATCTCATAATTTTTAAAATCCAAAGCGAGCTCTTCCGTGGAAAATAAGGAGTCCAAATCCGGAGGTCCGCCCACTTTTGGGTTTTTGTTCCGATAGTCCAAATGGTTCTTGCCAAAAGCTTCGAACAGGATTACACCGCCTTTTTTAAGTTTTTGGTCCAGCACTTTGTGATATTCTGATTTGATACTTGGTGGAAAATGGGCATAGATTAGGGCGATGGCATCAAATTGTGCTTCCCGGAAATCCAACTCCGGTAAATTCCCTACCTGATACTTTAGGCTTACTTGGTTTTCCTTGGCCAGTTCCAGGGCTTTGTTCCTGCCTTCTACGCTGATATCGAAAGCAAATACATCCCATCCCAGTTTTGCGGCGTAGACGGCATTCCGGCCCTCACCCTCCGCTCCGAACAGGATGGTTCCGGGAACCAGTTTCTGGATTTGTTCCTTTAAGAATGTGTTGGGTTGGGTTCCATAGGCGAATTCCTTTTCCCGAAAGCGGTCGTTCCAGCGTTTTAACCAAGTGTCCATAGGTCTTCCGTTTCTTTTTTATACTTCAAAGCTACGGGTTTGTGCGGAACTTCTTGGCCAGAAATTTTGATGAAAGCGGGCGGGTGTTCGCTATATCAGGGATAGAGGGTGAATCGCAAAATGTACGACGTCAAGAAGCCCCGTAGTATGGGATGCTGAAACACGTTCGGAGATTGGCCCATCAGCGTAGTTCGATGATATCAATGAGGAGCTTGAACGTTTCTTTCTTTTTATTCCCTATCAAAAACGTGATTTCCTCAAGATGTGCACCAGAAAAATTCGGTTGGTTCAACTTTCTTCCGCGGAAAGAAGGGTACATATCCTCTAGAGGAATTTCTATTTCCTGCCAATCCCCTGATGTTTGAAAGGGCATGATGTAGGAATAATAATCCCGTCGGTTCTCTTTGATTCGAAATTGATAGGTTTTGCCATCTCCTTTGAGCTTTATGCGGACTTTGGTATGTCCCTGGACGGCCATTTTTTCAAATCCATATCGCACGGAGGAGAATCCTCCATTGTTCTCCAAGGATATTTCGCCCTCAAATACCCCATGACCCGATGCATCCAAGCGAAAATTCCCTAATGATTTCCCCCCCATGACACCGTCATCCACAACGCGCCAATTTTGAATATTAGCATCAGTATTAAAATCAAATATGATTTGAGGAGCCATAGTTATCCCTAAAATAAAAAAAGCAATAGCGTTCTTACGCATAATCCGAGCTAGAATGAATAGTAAACTACTCAGACGAAGTTCGCTAATTTTAAGGAAATACCATCCTTTTTGGTTTCTCGTTTTCAGAAATCAGAAATCAGAAATCAGAAATCGGAAATCGGATATCAGACATCGGACATCGGACATCAGACATCGGACATCGGACATCGGACATCGGACATCGGACATCAGAAATCAGACATTGAAGTACTCTTTCTTGGATTTGGGTCTTATGTTTAGAACCTTCCAAAACCGCTAGAAATGTCTGGGTTTTCCGCTTACTTTATTT
>NZ_CAKZYF010000169.1 GCF_937884665.1 uncultured Allomuricauda sp.
ACACTTGGAATGCGGAGGCTTTGATTGAAGCATACACCCTGACTAAAAATCAGAAGTACTTGGATGCCGCTCTTAAAACTGGGTATGGGCTGGCTTCCATCCAACAAAAAAACGGGGTGATTTTTTACTTGAGTTATGCTGATGGAACCGTCGATGACCGCTCACCATGCGGTTCAGGGACTTCTTTTGCAGGGATTCTCTGGCTCCGATTGTTGGAGCTGGGACATACGGATTTCAAGGCGAGTATTAAAAAAGCACTGGACTTTACCCTAAAAAATCAGTTTTCAGCAGAACACTCTGATGAAAATTTGGCAGGAGGCTATTATGAGATTCGTCAAAAAGCGAAAGACAATGGAAAAATGAAGCTCATCTATCGTGACATTGCCACCGCTTTTGGATTACGCTTTTTAAGCGATGTACACCAATTTGAATTTCAGTAGGATATGAAGTCTCCAAAAGGTATATCACAGTTCAGTTCGAGAGTAAAAACAATAATTGGGATCCTTCTGATGTTGTTCAGTTTGGCATGTAATACGCAACCTAAGGATGATTTTACCAAAGAAAAGGCCCAACAAATCATAACAGAAGCTTGGTCAACGACCTATCCGAAAATTTTAGAAGCTATTCAAGCACCTACCTTTCGGAACACGACAGTTTTCATACAGGACACTACAGATTTCAGAGGTAACATCAATACGGCTATCACCCAGCTTTCGGAAGATGGAGGTGGCACCATAAAAGTCAATCCAGGAAGATACCATGTTAAGGGCAGTATCTTTCTGGCATCAAACATTAGGTTACATTTGGAAAACGGGGCAGAACTTTGGTTTTCACCCCATCCTTCCGATTACTTACCTGTTGTAAAATCTCGTTGGGAGGGGACTTTTCTTATGAATTATTCTCCACTGATTTATGCAATTGATGCGGAGAATATCGCTATTACCGTAAATGGGCTTATAAATGGTCTGGCTGAAAAAAAATGGTACTAGTGTAAACAGAAGCAGGATGATGATAAAAAGCGACTCCGCCAAATGGGGAATGACAAAATCCCTTTGGAAGAACGAATTTTTGGAGAAGGACATTACCTCCGTCCTTCTACCATTGAATTTATCAATTGCAAAAACATCCTTTTGGAGGATTTCAGTGTAAAGGGTTCACCCTTTTGGACGATTCATCCCGTACTTTCTGAAAACATCACTATCCGTTCGCTGAATATTGGAGCGGGCACCACCAATGATGATGGTATCGACCCCGAAAGCTGTAAAAATGTACTCATCGAAAACTGCGTAATTCATACCCATGATGATTGTGTAGCGTTGAAAGCAGGTCGTGACCAAGATGGATGGCCCTACCCTCCCACCGAAAATATTATCGTTCGAAACAGCACCTTTAATACCGAAGTAGGCAGTGGATTTTGTATAGGATCCGAAATGTCGGCTGGGGTACGCAACGTTTTTGTGGAGAACTGCGAGCTGACAAAAAGCGGAAAACATGCCTTTCAGTTTAAAAGCAATCCGGACCGAGGCGGTTTTATCGAAAACGTTTTTATGCGAAACATTGACGTTGGAACCGTGAAATACGGTTTTGAGTTCACCACCGATTATAAGGGTTGGCGGGGAAACGAATATTTTACAAAGTATCAGGATTTCTATTTTCAGGATATTCAAATCGAAGAAGCCACTGATAAGTCCATTGTCATCAAGGGGAGACCTGAAAACCGCATTCGTAGAGTCTAATTTGAAAACTGTGTTATTGACCAATCTCCTCAATTGGAAGTGGTTTCGGAAGCTTCGCAAATACGCTTTGAAAACACCAAAATCAACACGAATATTTTGCCTACAAACAATTGACCTATGAAAATAATACATCTTGGCTTTTTCCTTTTTTGCCTTTTTGGAATACAGTGCATTTGGTCTCAAGAACCCTTGCTTCAAAATACATACAATAGGCCTTCAACCCTGCTTAATGGCAACTGGAAGTATGTTATTGATCCCTACGATACGGGGTATCGCAACCACAGAAATTGGCTTCCCTTTGATCAGGCAGAATCTACCAAGGCCTCGGCAAAACCCTATTATACCGATAAGGTCATTGAAAATCGCTGGGACCGTGTAGAATACAATTTTAATACTTCCGCTGAGATTTTGGTCCCTGGGGATTGGAACAGCCAATTCGAAAAACTGGAATATTATGAGGGAGCGATTTGGTACCGCACCACTTTCGATTATACAATCAACGAGGGCGCAGAAGTGTTTCTGTATTTTGGAGCGGCCAATTATCAAACCGATGTATACCTCAACGGGGAAAAGGTTGGTCAACATTTGGGAGGATTTGACCCTTTTAATTTTGAAGTCTCCGATAAACTAAAACCCAAGAGTAATTCTTTGGTGGTCCGTGTGGACAACAAAAGGGAAAAACATCGCGTGCCCAACTATACAACAGACTGGTGGAATTACGGAGGTATTACCCGAGATGTGAAACTCATAGCTGTCCCCAAAACCCATATTCAGGATTATCAGATTCAATTGGACCCTAAAAACCCTGACTTAATCAAAGGATATGTTCAAGTATCCAATGGGGCACAGCAGAAGTTGACGATTGAAATCCCAGAAGCAAAGATTAACCAAACCTTTCAGCTGGATGAAACGGGAAGAGCCGAATTCCAAATTTCCGCGAAGCAAATCAAAAAGTGGTATCCCATTCGCCCCAAATTGTATAAGGTTGAAATCACTTGCGGTGAAGACACTTTGCTGGATGATATCGGTTTCAGAACCATTTCTACTGATGGTCCAAATATCCTATTGAACGGAAAATCGATTTTTCTCAGAGGTATCAGTCTTCATGAAGAAAACCCAATAAAGGTCGGGAGGGTAAATTCTATGGAAGAAGCTCGAATGCTCTTCGGATGGGCACAGGAACTCAACTGTAATTTTGTACGCCTCGCTCACTATCCCCATAATGAACATATGCCTCGCCTGGCGGACAAACTGGGAATCTTACTTTGGGAAGAAATACCGGTATATTGGGGCAT
>NZ_CAKZYF010000170.1 GCF_937884665.1 uncultured Allomuricauda sp.
GGTGACTTCGGTATCGAGATTGGGGAACTCTTTGTTGACGGCAGATGCGACCTGCGCATCGGTGAGCTGTGTATCGTCATCTCCATCAGCGATATCAGCTGGGATATTGGTGATATTGGCCCAATCAGGACTTATCTGGGCATTGTTCACTGAGAACTCGGTGCCCACTAAGTTAAGCCCTGTCCCTGCGGTATAGGTGGTATCATCGTCCCCGTCCGCAAGGCCAGCGGGCACATCGGTAAGATCATTGAAGCTACCGGAGAAATCATCAGTGGAGTCGGTGTCCAAGTTGGCGGGCACATCCGTCAAATCATTGAAACTACCGGAGAAATCGTCGGTCACGTCCGAGTCATAATTACTTAAATCAATATTCGTGGCATCTGGGTCGCCTGAGAGCGTTATTATCCCCGAATTAAAACCTAGATTCTGTATTTCATTTTGGTCATCTGAATCGGCATCATCCACATTTAAACCAAGGGTATTTCCATTAGTGATGGAAAGGTTACCGGGGGTTCCATCTGTACTTAAGGTTTGACTGTCCGAACTATTGGTGTCGATTATGGTCAAAACACCCGATTCACTAGTATAAGAATAGGTGCCATCCAGATTGTCCACCAAGGTAGTTATCGTTTCAGGTGCGCCATTAAACACCAAATCATTGCCCTGTCCATCGGATAAGGTAATGGTGCCATCACCGTTATCGGTAAAGCTAAATCCCGAAGTGGTATCGTCGCATAAATTGATCCACTGCCCTCCATTGAAATAGTGTACGCAGGCTGTATCCACGTTGTAAACCAACGCCCCATTGAGTGGGACAATATTTTGCATTTGTACTGAAGTGAGCCGTGTAAGTACAAGCGCTTTGTTAGTGCTCTCCAGCTCCAATATGGAAGTGGGATTTATAAGGTTTGGATTATCGCCCACCTTTACTTGCGCGAATATAACTACAGGGAAAAGTAGGACAAATGTGAATAGTCTTTTCTTCATTGTTCCGATAAGATTGGTGGCTTTATAAAATTACTACAAAATTCGGGCTCTTCAACAGGGGATGAAAAGTATTGTTGTGTACGAATTAAATTGTGTGGTAAACGGAGGAAAAAATTTCAATCATCTATGAATTAGATGATTACATCGATTTTTGGTATGAAAATTCTTTCAAGTCTAGCGCTCTAAATACAGAAAACCCTGATATTCCAGCTCTAAATCGTCCAAAGTTACCAGATAATAGTAAAAACCTTGAGGTAAGCCGATATCCTGACTGAGCACAAAGCTGCCCGTATTGGAAATACCGATGAATTCATCCACGTAGTTAATTTTTTCATAGACCTTTTGTCCAAATCGATTGAAAATTTGCAGGCTGTTATTTGGCGATTCGGACATGCCCTCTATAATCAATGAATCATTGACACCATCTGCATTTGGGCTTAAAAAATAATTTCCAAGGGTTGGATTGTTCACTGCAAAGGTATCCGTTGGCAGGGGTACTGTACCAAATGTGATGGCTTCAAATTGACTGGGAACAAAAGCTTGGGATGTAACAAAACCGTTATTTAAATCGCCACTTTGAGCAGAATTTCCAATAATTATCCATTGATTGGCCTGTTTACTCCAACCTACTACGATGATACTTTCTGCCTCTGCATTGGGTATTGAGGCTAAGCTGCTGCGCACGTTCCAGCTAATTGTTACCGTGGCCTGGACATCACTCTGTACCACCCAAAACTCTCTGCTGGACACCGTCCCAATACCTGGGACCTTTTCTTCGACATCAAAACTCTCGGCGAAGGATGCAGGATTCGACGGATTTTCAAAGAAATAAGCACAAATGGCCAAATCGGTATTTCCTTGGGAGTTTAGCATCAAGGGCCTGAGCTGTTCTGTATCACCAACGGGAAACGAAAAAAAATTGCGGTCGGTCACTGCCGCATAACCCGTGACTTTGGAAGTATCGTTCTCCCCGGTAAAAAAACCAGTATTTTGAAAATTGAGAAAAATGGTCTGGTCATTTAAAGGAGTTCCTACGTCCCCGTCTATGAAATTGGTGTTGTTGAGAACGTTAATTGAATTTTCCAAAAACAAATTGTTGGTCAGCATTACCTCTATATCGGAAAAGGATGGCGGAATACTACCACGCACCTGCAGGGGCACATTTCCATAAAAGCCCGCCAGGCCTTGATTGCTTTCAAAAGGGACATCATTAATGAAATCCGTGTGAAAACCAAGATTTCCGTTGGGATGGATGCGAAGGTTCCCACCATTGTAGAGCGCATTTTGAGCTCGGATAAAGCTGAATGGAACGATAAACGTAATGAAGAAAAAGACGCTCTTGCTATTTCTCATCTTTCGTACGTAATAGATTCTGGATGATTCGAATCTCAGCTCTTAATGAATTCAACTCTTCCGTGAGCTCTTGGTTTTCCGATTTTAATTGGTCGATCTTTTTTTCCTGTTCAATGGTGTGTAAGAACAATTCTTCAATTTTTTCCAGGTGATTTAACGAAGAGGCTGTTAAACGGTATTCGTTTGAAGCTTTTATTTCGGAAGCCGACTTGATTCCTGGCAGGTGTTTGTGCTTTTTGACAAATTCTTCCACTTCTTTTAGACTCCTGAATCTGTATTTCGCATTTAGATCGGAGAAACCGTCGTAGTATTTTTCAAAAACGAAATCCGGAACATTCAAAACTATTCCATTGCTTATAAAATCACCAGTGGTACTGACATCGTTCGCACCAAAATTTGGATTTATTTTTGTACCGTTTATGGCAGCCGTAGCTGATATATCAGCATCTGTTATTGTACCATCGGCTATTTTGGCGGAATTAACCGCACCGTTTGCGATTACTGTTGCACTGGTAGGTCCAGTAACGTCTCCTGCCAAATTGTTGACGGAAAAAGCGGTTCCTGTTAAGGTAAGTCCCGCCCCTGCCGTGTAGGTAGTATTGTCGTCAACATCGTCAGCGAATCCGGCAGGTACATTGGCAAGGTCGTTCCAGTCCCCACTGAAATCATCGGTCACGTCCGTGTCGAGATTGGGGAACTCGTTGTTGACCGCCGTAGCGACCTGTGCATCGGTGAGCTGGCTGTCATTGTCGATATCGTCAGCAAATCCAGCAGGAACATTGTTCAACGAGGCCCACTCGCCATCAAAGTCATCCGTTACATCGGTGTCATAATTACTCAAATCAATTGTGGTGGGAGTGGGGTCATTGGAAAGCGTGATTACTCCCGTAGTGAAATCTAAATCCTGGATTTCATTTGTATCGTCCTTATCCAAATCCGCCAAATCTGAATTGGCCAGCTCGGCATCTGTGGCGAAGGTAACATCCAAGTCCTGGGAAAGGATGCCACCGCCATCTTCAACCTCAAGAACTGTATTGTTCAGGGTAACCCCAATATTATATTCGTTTCCCACAACGCCATCCACTTCGGTTATGGTCAATGCGGAATCTTGAATGAGTACCCAGTCCGTTCCGTTCCATTGTAATAACTCTCCGGTAACAACGCCATCTGCCAGCTTGTCTAAAGTAACCGAATCATTCGCCAATTGGAGACTGCCTATGGAGTTTGGTTGTATGTGCAAATCTCCATTGACGGTCGATGGAATAATATTTTCAATTCCGTTGATCATGCCCACCTCAAAATTGAAATTGCTCGTGGTAGGGTCTTCGGTGATTTCAATGGTTGGATTGGAATTAATAATCGCATCCGCAGTAAAGGTTTGCTCGTCTGGACGGTCACAAGGATTTATCCATTCTGTCCCTGTATAAAAATGTAAACATTGGGTATCCGTATTGTAAACCACGGCGCCTCGCAAGGGGGTTATGCCAAGCATTTGTGCGTTGGTCACCCTAGTGATCACTAAAACCCTTGTGCTACTTTCCAGTTCCAAAACAGATGAGGCATCCAGGTTTTGGGGGTTTTCCCCAATTTTAATCTGACCGTAAAGGGACGTCCCAAGAAATAGGCTCAGGACCAAAGGCAGAAAAATGTTTCTCACAGTAACAAAATTTGAGGTTTACCTATTGTAAACCGCAAAACTAATTTTCTCCTAGGACTATTCTAATTATTACCGTTAAAATGTATGGGTTCGAAGTTGAATGAACTTTCGGTGGAGAGGCTCTTTTTTTAACGAATTAACAAAAGTTTAGAACACTTTTATTTTTTTTGTGCTACCCTTAAGCGTTCTTTAAGGAAAGCTAAATCCCCGTTTTATGAGAAAAACAATCCTATTCTTTTTGAGTCTTTTTTTCTTTGTTTTGGCCTTTGGCCAAGAGGATAGGCAGCTTTTACGTGGCAAGGTCCTGTATCGCGGGAGTAATGTTCCCAACGAGAATGTCATAAACGCTACGGCGGAAACCGCTACGATTACTACGGATGAAGGGGAATTTTTGATTGGAGTGAAAGAGGGGGACCAACTGGTGTTTACGGCAGTAAATTATCAACTGGAAGTCATTACAATAACCCAAGATATCTTAAAAAATAACCGCTTGGTGGTGGAAGTCACGGAAAAAGTTACCGAGCTGGAGGGCGTAGTGGTAAGTCCAGAAAACCAAGAGAAGTTTTTAGAGGTCAAGAATGAGGATTTCAAGGGTTTTGAATACGAAATCGATAGGGGCACTGAAGTAGAGAATGTTGCAGAATCCCAAAACGTGCGGGGCATGCGTGATGGTCTGAACTTCGTCAACATTTTTAAGGCCATGGTCAAATCCAGGGATGCAGACAATGAAGAAAGGGCGCCCTTAAAAGTCAGTGATGTGTTACGACAGGTATATGATGACGAGTTCTTCGTGGTAGATTTGAAATTGCCCCAAAACCAAATAAATGCCTTCTTGCTATATTGCGATGACAAAGTACCTTCCCAAACACTTCTTCGGAAGGAAAATGAGTTCCAATTGATTGATTTTTTGGTTTCCCAAAGCAAAACGTATCTGGCGGAATTGAATGAAAAGTAAATTCATCTTCGCTGGCCTGGTAATTCTATGGTGTTGGTATACCGTGGGCCAGGAAAGTAGAGTATTGCAGGGAAGGGTAGAGGCCCAGGGAAAAGATGTTGTAGGCGTAGTGGTTCAAAACATAAGTGCTAAAAACGCCGTGATTACAGATTTATCTGGTCAATTTGCCATTCGAGTAAGAAAAGGGGACACCTTGGTATTTTCTGCAGTTCAGTTCAAACGAAAGACCTTGCCCATTACCCCTTCTGTCTATGAAACCGCTTTTGTACGGATTCCGCTGGAGGAGTTTATAAATGAACTGGAAGAGGTTGTGGTCCAACCCTATAATCTTTCTGGAAATTTAGATGAAGATTTAGGCGGATTACAGCTGGAAAAAGACGTTAGTGCCGAGGCGTTGGGACTGCCCAACGCGGGAGTACGAATAAAAACACAAAGTGAACGAAAACTGCAGCAAGCCGCAGGGCCCAAGTTTAATGTAGGCATGATTTTGAGCCCTCCTCTGGATCCCATTATAAATGCTATAACGGGACGTACCAAAATGCTCAAAAATAGGGTCAAAGTTGACAATACCTATGCACGGACCCAGCGTGTACAGGATTTTTATACGGATTCACTTTTCGTCAGCACTTTCAAAATTCCAAAAGAGAAAATAGATGACTTCATGTATTACTGCGAAGTGGACCAAAATTTTCAAGAAGTAGTAGATTCCAGGGACAAACTGCGTCTACTTGATTTTATGATTACGAAGAGCAGGGCTTACAGGAACGATAATAACCTTGAATGAGTTTACCCATTAAAGGACAATATCTTTTTCTTGTTTGTCTGCTTTTTCTTGGCCATATCTTACTTGCCCAAAAGGAAAAACTACTTCAGGGTAAGATAGTATCGCAAAACACAGATTTGCAGGGAGTTACAATTCAAGTGCGAAGCACAAAAAAAGGCACCATCACCCAAGAAGATGGAAGTTTTTCAATTTTCGTTAGTATCGGGGATACACTCTTGTTTTCTGCGGTTCAATTCAAAAGAAAAGTAGTTCCTGTGACCGAATTGCTGTTCAATTCGAGTTCAATAGTCGTGGAGATGGAGGAATTCGTGAATCAATTAAAAGAGGTAATCGTTCAGCCTTATGGCCTTTCAGGTTCATTAAGTGAAGATATGGTTAGGCTGCCGGTACAAAAAGATGTGAATGCCCAAAAACTGGGTTTGCCCAATGCCGGGGTACGAATCATTTCACAAAGTGAGAATAAGTTGAACGACGCAGATCATGGAAAATATCTGTACATTACTCCACTAGGATTAGGAATTAACGTAAATAAAATTCTCAATCGATTGAGCGGTCGCACGAAAATATTGAAAAATAGGGTCAGATTGGATGCGGAATATATGGCAATACAGGAGATGGAAAATAAGTACATGGATTCCGTTCTGATAGCCCATCTGAAAATTCCCCTGCACCGATTTCATGATTTCTTTTATTTCTGTCAAATGGACGAAGTGTTTCAGCAGGTAAAGCAAAACCCAGATGCATTGATGTTTATGGAGTATTTGTCAGAGAAGAGTAAAATTTACCGAAAGAACAATAATTTGGACTAGTTTTGGTACAAGGAAGGGAATTTCAAGTAACAGCGGGAAATGAATGTAAGAATTAAATATGCTTTAATGGCAGTTGCGCTTTTAGCGCTGATGTCTTTTGTCACGTTTCATAAGTTTTACGTAAGTGTGACCCATGTCAACTATTCGGAGAAAGATACTGCCTTTCAAATCACAAGTCGAATCTTTATTGACGACCTTGAAGCCGTACTGTTGGAGCGATATGGAATAACTTCCAATTTAAACACTGCCAAAGAATCCAAGCTGACAGAGGAATATATTGGTAAATACTTCAATACTAAGTTCGTGATTGAAATCAATGGTAAAAAAGCAGCGTATAAGTTTTTGGGCAAGCGCTATGAAAACGATGTGGTCATGTGTTTTTTGGAACTGCCCAATATCAAACTTTCGGATACCAAATCAATTTCTGTACAAAACGAAATCCTCACGGACCTTTTTGATGAGCAGCAGAACATTGTCCATTTTAAGTGGAAAGGAAAAAAGAAAAGTTTTGTCCTGATCAAGCAGAATAATAAAGGAATGTTAAACTTGTAAGCCGCTTTTAAGAATTGGTCAAAAAAAAGTTATTTTTCAACGTTAAAAAAATCAAAGAAAAGATGAATAAAATCAAGTATTGTTTTGCTTCGCTTTTGTTTCTTTTTGGAGCTTTGGCCATCGCCCAAGAAGAGGAAGCAAAAGAAGAACGCAAACCTGGACACTATAATCAAAGTAGGTTCAAGCAACTCTACGAAGAGTTTTCAACCCCGAACACATTTCGTTCTGCTTCTGGGGCACCAGGTCCGGATTATTATCAGCAGCAAGCAGATTATGTCATGGACATTGAATTGGATGATAAAAATGCCAAGATATATGGCGAGGAGACCATTACCTATCACAATAACTCCCCAGACGATTTGGAGTTTCTATGGGTACAACTCGACCAAAATGTAAGGGCCAAGGATTCCAAGTCCCCCCTTAGAAACGGAAATGGGGTGAATTTTGCCTATACCGCTGGAAACTTCGCACAAGCGTATGTTACCGAACCTTTTGATGGTGGGTTCAATATTGATTTTGTTAAAGACGCCAATGGAAAACCACTCTCCCACACCATTAACCAAACCATGATGCGTATAAATATTCCACAACCCTTGAAAAGTGGAGAAAAGGTATCCTTTAGTATTAAATGGTGGTATAATATCCCAGACCATACCATTAATCGAGCGCGTTCTGGGTATGAATACTTCGAAAAAGATGGTAACAGGGCCTACGTTATCGCCCAGTTCTTTCCAAGAATGGCGGTTTACAGTGATGTGGAAGGATGGCAAAACCACCAGTTTTGGGGCAGTGGGGAATTTGCACTTCCTTTTGGAAACTATGATGTAAGCATTACGGTCCCAGAGGACCATGTGCTTGACGCGACCGGAGTACTTCAAAACCGGGATGAGGTTTTTAGCAAGGAGATGATGAAACGTTATAAACAAGCGAAAAAATCCTATGACAAACCCGTTATCATTGTAACCCAGGCTGAAGCAGAAGCAGCTGAACAAGGGTTCGCGGAAAAGAAAAAAACTTGGAAGTTCAAAGCGACCAATGTTAGGGATTACGGATTTGCCACTTCCCGCAAGTTTATTTGGGACATGCAGGCGGTGAAGATTGGGGGCAAGGACGTGATGGCGGTCTCTTTGTATCCAAAAGAAGGAAACCCACTTTGGGAAGAACAGTCTACCAAAGCGGTCGTTCAAACCTTGAGAACGTACTCCAAGTTCACCTTTGACTATCCTTACCACAAAGCCATTTCAGTCCACGCGAAGAACCAAGGTATGGAGTACCCCATGATTTGTTGGAACTATGGGCGACCCAATGAGGATGGCACCTACTCTGATAGAACAAAATATGGGATGATAAGTGTAATTATCCATGAAGTGGGCCACAATTATTTTCCGATGATCGTCAACTCAGATGAACGTCAATGGGGATGGATGGATGAAGGATTGGATACTTTCATGCAATACTTGACCGAGCAAGAATTCGGACAAAATTATCCAGACGTTATTGCACCAAATGATAAATATCCTTCACGAAGAGGAGAACCTTCCAAAATAGTACCCTACATGAGCGGAGACCAAGATTTTATCGCACCGATCATGTCCAACCCAGAGAATGTGTACAAGCTGGGTCCCAACGCCTATGGAAAACCCGCAACGGCCCTTAATATTTTGAGAGAAACGGTGATGGGCAAAGAGTTGTTCGATCATGCTTTTAAAACTTATGCACAACGTTGGATGTTCAAGCACCCGACCCCTGAAGATTTCTTCCGAACTATGGAGGATGCCTCAGCGGTCGATTTGGATTGGTACTGGCGAGGGTGGTTCTACACCACGGATTATGTGGATATCGGAGTAAAAGGTGTCAAAAAATACTATGTGAGTTCCAAGCCCAACCAACAGATTCAGAAGTATATGGCCGATAGAAATTTGACAGAAGCCGACTTACCGCCACTTGTTTATTTGGCTGCTGAAGATAGCGAGGACTTTTCGCCTGAATTAAAAGGCAAAGCCCCAACTGAAGTATCCCAAAATCTCAAAGAGTTCATGATGGATAATATGACCGCCGAAGAGAGAGCACAAGTAAAAGAACCAAAATATTTCTACGAAGTTACCTTTGACAAGCCGGGCGGTATTCCCATGCCCTTGATCGTGGAGTACACTTATGCCGATGGTTCCAAGGAAAACGTGACATATCCCGCTGAAATATGGAGAAAGAATGATGCAGAGGTGAAGCGTGTACTGGCATCAGAAAAAGAGTTGGTGGGAATTGTAGTTGATCCCAAATTGGAAACAGCGGACATTGATACGGCCAACAACGCTTGGCCCAAAAAAGAAGAAAAGTCCGATTTTGATAAATTCAAGGATAATATCAAAGGCAAATAAAACAAACTGATATTTCGTTAAAAGCCCTGTCATTTTACGGGGCTTTTTTATTTTGATGTCAAGTTCTCATTATATTTGTGGTATGTATTTCCTTTTTATAAGCGGCGCTGAAATCTTTTTTATCTTATTTATTGTGGTCATGGTTTTTGGTGCTGACAAAATTCCAGGGATCGCCAAGGGATTGGGAAAAGGAATGCGTCAGTTGCGGGATGCCACGGATGACATTAAACGGGAAATTCAGAAAAGTGCTGAAAAGCAAGGTATCGATACGGACTTCACCAAAGAAATCCGTGAAGAAATAAACGAGGTGAAAAAAAATGTGGATGAGGTCACCGGAACCATTAAAAGGAGCTGATTCCCATGTTGGACCGACTGCTCCAATGGGATAAAGAAACCTTGCTCTATCTCAACAACTTGGGCACCCCAAGTTTTGACGGCTTTTGGTCTACCGTTACCCATATCACAACTTGGTTTCCCCTTTTTTTTCTCTTTTTGTTACTATTCGCACTAAAGTTCCCTTGGAGAGAAGCTTTGCTTCGGATCGGATTGTTGACTTTACTGATATTTACCATTACAGGTCTGTGCAACTGGGTTAAAATTTGGGTCAAGCGTATAAGACCTTGCAATGATGAATCGGTAAATTCCCTGATGCGTATGTTGCACACGCCAAGTGATTACAGTTTCTTTTCTGGACACGCCTCAAGTTCCTTTGCTGTTACGGTATTGGTGTTCTTGCTTTTGAAACACAAGATCAAGTGGGCTGGACTTTTTTTTATTTGGCCCATTTTGTTCTCATTGAGCAGACTCTATCTTGGGGTTCACTATCCCTTGGATGTTATGGTCGGCGCCCTCGTTGGCGCGTTTTTAGCATGGCTTTTTTTTAAGTCCTATATTCGGTTATCTCACCCTGCTTAAAGTAAGTCCATCACGAATGGGCAATAGTACCGTCTCCACTCTAGGGTCGTTCTTCAGTTTTTTATTGTAATCCAGTAAGGCGATTGTGGCATGGTCGGTCTTTTCAGGAGCTTCTACTACTTTTCCAGACCAGAGTACATTGTCCGATAAAATTACACTACCCGAGGTGGTTTTCTTCAAAATTTGCTCGTAATAGGCAAGATAGTTTACTTTTTGCGCATCAATAAAGACCAAGTCAAAGACAATATCCAGTTGAGGAACTATCTCCAACGCATCCCCTATGTGCTGTACGATTTGGTTTCCAAAACCACTCTTATCAAAGTAACTACGTTGCATATCGTACAATTCCTCATTGATTTCAACGGTATGGAGCACTCCATTTTTTGAGAGACCTTCTGCCAAACAGATGGCCGAGTAACCCGTGTAGGTTCCAATCTCCAGAATAGAATTGGGTGCAATGATTTTGGATAGCAAACTCAAAACCCTACCTTGAAAATGACCGGTAATCATTCTGGGTTGAACGACCTTAAGGTGCGTTTCACGGGTCAGCTCTCGTAAAATATCAGGTTCTTCTTCTGAGTGATTCGCAATATAGGATTCCAATAAAGGTGAAAGGAAATGCATCCGTAACTTTTCGTAAAAATAGGGAAAACACTACATTAGAATTTCGGTAAAACAGAAATACCATGACGCAAAAATTTGCAGGTATCATAAGAGATGCCAGGCCATTGGATTTGCCCGAGCTTCTTGATTTTGAACAGGAAATTATTAGGGCAGAACGCCCGTTTGACCCCACTTTAGGTGAAGACCCGCTGAGCTATTACGATTTAAGGGAAATGGTAGAGGATACGAATACCTGTATCCTTGTTGCCGAAGATTCCGGTACATTGGTGGCTTCCGGCTATGCCATTTCCAAAAAAGCGAGACACTATTTGGATCATGAAAACTACGCATACCTTGGGTTTATGTATACCCGTCCGGAATACAGAGGTTTGGGAATCAATGCGCTAATCGTGAAAGAACTGGTGAAATGGTCCCAAGAAAAGGGGTTCAATGAAATCCGGCTTACGGTATATGAAGAAAATATGCCAGCTATCAAGGCCTATGAAAAAGTAGGATTTAAAAAACATTTGGTTGAAATGCGAATTCCAAGACCCTCTGAAAATCAATAGGCAAATTGTATTTTTGAAGTATGGATACATTGATTTTTCAGAACACGCTCGAATGCGCTAAACTTCTGGACGCCGAAGATACGCTTGCCGAATATCGCAGTGAGTTCCATTTCCCTCAAGTAAATGGGAAAGACGTAATTTATTTTACAGGAAATTCCCTTGGACTTCAACCCAAGCGAACAAAGCGTTACGTGGACGATGTGATGGAGGATTGGAAAAACATGGCCGTGGAAGGCCATTTCTATGCCGAAAAGCCTTGGTGGGATTACCACGAACGTTTGGCAAAAGGCCTATCCGCCGTGGTTGGGGCCAAACCCGCCGAAATTTCAGTGATGAACACGCTTACGGTGAACCTGCATCTGTTGATGGTTTCTTTTTATCGTCCTACTCCGACACGTTTTAAAATACTTTGCGAAGAAAAGGCATTTCCCTCCGACCAGTATATGCTTAATAGTCAACTGCGGTTTCATGGCTTGGACCCGAAAGAAGCACTGGTCGAGGTAAAAAAAAGACCTGGGGAACATTTTTGGCGAACAGAAGATGTGGTTCGCGCGATTGAAGATGCTGGCGAATCACTTGCTTTGGTTTTAATCGGAGGGTTGAATTATTACAACGGTCAGGTGTTTGATATGGGGCACATCACCCGGGCAGGAAAATCCGTTGGGGCCATGGTGGGCTGGGACCTAGCCCATGCAGTCGGAAACGTAAAGCTTGACCTTCATGATTGGGAGGTGGATTTTGCCGCTTGGTGCAGCTATAAATACATGAACAGTGGTCCTGGGAATGCATCTGGGATATTCGTACATGAAAAGTATTTGGAAAAAAAAGACATCCCCCGGTTTGAAGGGTGGTGGGGAACCAAAAAGGAAACCCGTTTTTTGATGCAACCGGAATTTGATCCAATTGAAACCGCAGATGCGTGGCAACTCAGTAACCCCCCTATACTTTCTTTGGCTCCCTATTTGGCCTCACTCGAACTTTTTGAGGAAGTGGGAATGGACGCCCTGATAGAGAAACAGCAAAAAATAGTAGGTTATCTGGAATTTGTCCTGAATGAGATAGACAAGGAGGTGGACAGTACGTTTGAAATTATAACCCCGGCAGACCGAGGGTGCCAACTTTCGGTCTTTTTGCATGGAGAAGGAAAGGAGTTGTTCGATTATTTGATGAAAAATGGGGTGATAACCGATTGGCGGGAACCCAATGTCATCCGGTTGGCACCGGCACCTTTTTACTGTTCTTTTGAGGATATGTACCGCTTTGGCCAGATTCTAAAGCAGGGTATCCTTAAAGGCTAGTTGGAGTATCTTGCCCTTACGTAGGCTGAGGGAGTAGTTCCCTGGTATTTTTTAAATTGACGGGCAAAGTAGGAAGGGTCGTTGAAACCAGAACGAAACATCACCTCACTGATGGTGGAATTTGTTTCATTAAATAATCCGATAGCCTTTTCTATGCGATATTCGTTGACAAAACCAATAAAGCGTTTTTGGGTCATTTTTTTAAAGAATCGGCAAAATGAATTTGCGGTGAGACCTAAGCGTTGGGCTATTTTTTCTACCGATATATTTTGGGGATATTCATTGTTTACATACTCAAAAACTTGTTCCAAGCGGAGGATATCATCTCTTTTAAACTTTTCCAAAGGAACCGTATGTCTTAAGGTTTGATAGGCAGTTTCTTGGGAAAGCGCGTTTAAAATACCTAAAAAGTTAATAAGTTTCCCTTGATTATCAAGGTTTTTGAACCTTGTGAATTCCCGTTCAAGTTTCTGTTTCACCTTAGAATCAAACACTAGGATATGCTGTGATTTTTTTATCAGTTTTTTGATGGCGTAAAACTCGGGGAAAACGTTGAGCTTTTCATCCAAAAACTCTTTTTTAAACTGGATCACGATTTCAACGTTGTCCGGATGTTCCTTGTTTCCAAAATCAGCATGGGGAATGTTCCCAGCTAAAAATACCAATGTCCCATTGCGATAGGGTGTTTTTATGGAGTCAATATGGAGTATACCGTCTCCGTTTTTTATAAACACCAGTTCATATTCGGGATGGATATGCCAACCCGCCAGGGCGCAGTTGTCGGCGCTGCGATACGTTTCAATTTTAAACGATGCGTTGGTGGTAACGTTTATGTTCTCCAACATGGGTTTCATAGTCTAAAACTACCAAATCATTTCAAAATATCAAATGAATGGGAATAAAATGGCTCATGAATTGAATACTTTATTCTAAAAAACGTCCTAAAATCAATTTTACTTTGTGTTGTTCGCCAACATTTTAATGGATAACACGCTGCGGCTTATGGAACAAACAGAATTTTTTGTGCTCAATAATCAAGTAAAGATGCCCAAAATGGGGTTAGGTGTCCTTTTTGCTGAAAACGACGAGGAGGTCGAAAATGCGGTGCTCACCGCGCTACATTGCGGATATCGCAAGGTTGATACAGCTTCCGCATATAAAAATGAGGAAGGGGTGGGCAAGGCAATCAACAAAAGTGGTGTTCCCCGGGAAGCGATTTTTCTGGGTACGAAAGTTTGGAATACCGAACAAGGTTATGATGAAACCTTAGACGCTTTTGCAAAAAGTCTTGAACGCCTGCAAACGAGCTATGTGGATTTGTATCTGATACACTGGCCAGTAAAACCAAAATATAAAGAGACGTATAGGGCCTTGGAATTTATTTACAAAAGCGGTAGGGCAAAAGCAATCGGGGTGTGCAATTTCAGTGTGGAACAGTTAAAAGACCTTATTAAAAACTCCCGAATTGTTCCTGCGATAAATCAAGTAGAGATGCATCCCCATCTAAGCCAAAACGAGTTGTTGCAATTTGCGAAGGACAACGGCATACAGTTGGAAGCATGGCGTCCCATTATGATGGGAGAAGTTTTGAAAATACCAGAGCTTGTCACAATCGCCGAAGGACATGGCAAATCTCCGGTCCATATTGCCTTGCGCTGGCTTATACAACGCGGGGTGGCCGTTATCCCAAAGTCGGTTACTCCAAAAAGAATTCAAGAAAACATACAGGTCTTTGATTTTGAACTCCGCCCAGAGGAGTTGGAGATTATTGAAGGTTTAAATCAAAATAGAAGACTAGGTGAAGATTTGTCCCATATTATGTAAAACGAAAAGTGCTTTGGAATCGATTTCAATAGTGTGTTTTCCAAATTTGACTCAATTTTAGTATGAAATCCCTTCAACTCATTTTTTCAAATCCCAGATATTTTGCCCCGGCATGGGTTTTCGCCAGTTTAAATATTTGGTTTGGTACATGGGCCATTTACATACCATCGGTTAAAGAAAAATTAAATATCGATAAAGCAGATTTGGGTGTTGCCATTTTCTGCCTTTCCTTGGGCGTATTTACCATTTTTCCTATGGCAGCAAGAATCATCAACAGATTGGGCGTGGGAAAAGCTACCTGGTACGGTGTGCTATTGAGCAGTGTAACGGCTCTTTTCCCGCTGTTGGTTTCCAATTATTACTTTCTGATGGTTTCTCTTTTTCTTTTCGGAGCTTCTAACGGGCTTACCGATATCGCCATGAATACCCTGGTCACCGAAATTGAGAAAAAGGATGAAAGGAATTTTATGTCGGCAGCCCACGGCTTTTTTAGTTTGGGAGGAGTAATCGTAGGTTTGGGAAGTTTTTTGATTCCTTGGATAAACAATCCGTTTGTGCACATGGTAGTGACGGTGGCGATTGTTTTTTTAATCAATTTATACCTCAGGAAGAATTATTATTTTATCAAAGCCGCTCCCATTGAGAAAGAGCCATTTAGTCTGAAGTTGTTCAGACCACTTTTTTTATTGGGTATTATTGGCTTTATAGCTATGGGGAGCGAGGGAGCCATTGTGGACTGGAGCGGACTCTATTTGAAAGAAGTGACTTTGGCCCCGGAAGTACTGATCGGATCAGGTTTTTTGGCATTTTCAGCTACGATGACACTGGGAAGATTTTTAGGGGATGGTATTAGTCAGAGAATTGGTTCCATAAAAATTGTGGTTTTGGGGATTTCCATCGCGGTTTTGGGGTATTTTCTGGTGCTAATGGAGGCTACAGTTGGGGCCATCATCGGTTTTGCATTCATTGGACTTGGATTTTCGGTCATTGTTCCAGAGTTGTTCCGGATAGGGGGAAACATCAAAGGAGTGGAATCCGCACAAGGGGTTTCGTTTATCGCGGGTACCGGATATGCTGGGTTTTTGCTGGGTCCCGTTATCTTAGGGTTTTTGGCAGAGCAATTTAGCTTAATCCGTAGCTTTCATACTTTGCTGGGCTGCGCTCTACTAGTATTCTTTATCACTTTTCTGCTCGGTAGGAGCAAATGATCAATCCGTAATTACTTCTAAATTGGTGAAGTTCAAATTAAAATTGCCATTAGGTGTCTTATGTTCTCTGGCGAGCT
Source organism: uncultured Allomuricauda sp. (assembly GCF_937884665.1). Taxonomy (GTDB): domain Bacteria; phylum Bacteroidota; class Bacteroidia; order Flavobacteriales; family Flavobacteriaceae; genus Flagellimonas. The sequence continues at coordinate 15,967 of NZ_CAKZYF010000170.1, forward strand.
GAATCCCCCCTTTTTCAACATAGTTTTCCCAAGTAGTGGTCATTGAAGGTTCTGGTTGGTTTCCCTTCCTAAAAACCCATTCCCTGATGATATGATCATCGTTAAAATAAAAATCATAGGCATCTCCTGGCGTATAGCCTCCTTCATTGGAATACACCAAGGTCAATTTTTGCATCCTTGTTTCACTCAGAGGTGCCATTTCATTTTCAGTGTGCTCGTACGAAAAGTTATCCCGGTCCCAAATAAGGTTAAAAGGGGCCAGAATCCAATATCTATCATTGATAAAGCCTCCATTTGTCTTGTAGGTAACGCTGTCCATATCCTTTCGGAAATAGGTTAACGTATCCGTGGCGTTCATCGCGGTAACTTCATTGATTTTGGGTTTCCATATCCAAGAGCGCTCAAAATGGGAACTGTCCCGGTCCACATTGAAGGTGAAATGGAACTCTTTTACCGATTCCCAGTTTCCGTATCCATGGGCCTCAGCAATTTTTTCCAGTACCGATTTTTGGGATTCCGGTTCCTGGACCACCGTTTTCTTTGGCTCGGTTTTACAGGAAAGAAAGCTAAGCGTTACTAGTGCGAGGTATACAAAAGTGAGTTTCATATTGTGGTTTCTAATTCAAATATACCGTCTTTTTCAATTATCTTGTTGTTCAATTTAACCAAGAATTTACTACAAGCATATCCCCGTGACTTTTCTAAAAAGGCTGTTTCTAACACTTATAAGTAACCTTGACAAGAGACCCTTGGAAGAAAACGACCCGTATGCCCATCTGACAGATGAGGAATTGGTAAAACGGATAGTGGCTCGGAACAACCCCATGCTTTTTGGAAAATTATATGACCGTTATGCAAAGATGGTGTACAATAAATGCTATGGTTTCGCCAAGTCCCAGGACGAGGCTGAAGATTTGACCCAGGACGTATTTCTGCAACTTTTCATAAAACTGAAAACGTTCAAGGGCAGGTCCAAGTTCTCCACATGGCTGTATTCCTTCACGTATAACTTTTGTGTCAATTATGTCAATCGGAACAAGCAACGGAAAATGAGCGATAAATCAGTTTCTGTAGAGGACTCGGAGTACAAGCTTTCTGAAGAGATTCCTGACGAAGACCTCTTTGAACTGAAGACCAAAAGGTTAAAAAAGGCATTGAATTTTATCTCTGCAAAGGATAAGTCCTTGTTATTGCTCAAATATCAGGACGGGGCTAGCATAAAGGAATTGACCGAATTGATGGAATTAGGGGAAAGCGCGATAAAAATGCGTTTAAAACGAGCTAAAGAACGATTGATGGAAACTTATAATACCTTGTAATAGATGGCAAAAAAGATAAAAAATCCTTTCAAGGAACTGGAAGCCTCGCTACGTGAAGTACCTCCGGGTATGAAGAAAAAGGTAATGAACGATATCGCCGCGGCCAAACTCATTATGGACCTCGGGTCACTGTTCTCCTTCAACATTGGTTCTGCCCTCCGCAGACTTTTTAGAACATTTGGCAATAATTGATAATACTAGTAAAACGATAAAAATGGAAACAATAAACGAATGGAAAGACCTTACTTTTAATTCACTGATCACCATGGGTAGGGATATCGCCTCTGCCCTGCCCAAGATCATTGGAGCATTGATTATTTTACTGATTGGATGGATTGTTACTAAAGTAATCCTTTTTGTCCTGGGGAAAATTTTGAAACTCGCCAAATTGGATGCTTTGAGCGAGAAGATCAATGAAATGCAACTTCTTGGAAAGGGAGGCTTCACTTTTGATCTTGTAAAGATTATTTTGGGATTTGTAAAATGGCTGTTGCTTTTGGTTTTCCTGATTGTGGCGGCAGATATTTTGAGTTGGGAGATCATTTCTACCGAAATCGGCAACCTGTTACGGTACTTGCCCCGATTGTTCAGTGCTTTGGCCTTGATGATGATAGGGTTGTACGTGGGCAATTTTGTAAAGACTACGGTAAAAAGGCTTTTTGACAGTCTCGAGTTTGCAGGTTCAAACGTGGTCAGTAATCTTTTGTTCTACATTATTGTCATTTTTATTTCCATTACGGCCTTGAACCAGGCGGGAATAGATACTACTATCATTACGAACAATATTACTTTGATTTTAGGGGCCTTTCTTCTTGCGTTTGCCATTGGACTGGGATTGGGCTCTCGTGATATCATAACGGACCTGCTACGTTCCTTTTATACCCGAAGGACCTACGCCGTTGGAGATAAAATTGTAGTCGGTGAACATTCAGGAACCGTGGAAGCTATAGAGAACAACAGTCTTATCCTGGTGACGAAAACTGGAAGATATGTTATTCCCATCAAGGATGTGGTCTCCGCGAAGGTAGAAATCAAAGGATAGTGAGAATCAAGATAACTCGTAAAATTAACCTCATGAACTTCCTTGGAATTTGATTAATTTTGAAACTTTCAATAGGTAAAAAATGAGTTCAAAAAAAGGAAAAATCAGCGAGCTGATACACGAAAAATTATTGGAAGAACGAAAAGTGTTTCTGTGGGGTATGGTTGATGATGATTCGGCGAAACATGTGATCGATCGTCTAATGTACCTCGATTTGCAGAGCAATGACGAGATTCAATTGATTATCAATAGTCCAGGGGGATACGTCACATCAGGATTTGCCATGTACGATACCATCAAACAAATCAAAAGTCCAGTATCAACAGTATGTTCTGGATTGGCGGCATCAATGGGTTCCATATTACTTTCCGTAGGGGAGAAAGGAAGACGTTTTATCCAACCGCACGCCCGGGTCATGATCCACCAGCCCAGTGGTGGAGCCCAAGGTCAGGCGTCAAACATTGAAATACAGGCTAGGGAAATCATAAAAACAAAGGAACTGGGGGCACAAATCCTGGCGGATAACTGTGGCCAGTCTTTTGAAAAGGTGATGAAAGACTTCGATAGGGATTACTGGATGGGTGCAGAGGAGTCTGTCGAGTATGGAATTGTTGACGGGGTTTTAAAGTAAATACCTAAGAATATAAAAGGAAAAAGTCCTTCGTAATCTTTACGAAGGACTTTCTGCATATATAAGGACGCCTAAGCGGAATATTTATAAGATATACGTCAATAATAATACCAATAGTCTATAGATTTCTGTTAAAAATCGCTAAATATTTCCGTTTGGGTTATGATTTGTTTCACTTTTCGCAATCAGGAAACTACAAGATTTTAGAAAAGTGTTTCCTGTAACCACAGATTTTGGAACTTTCCTTTGGCATCGTACATCTCAGCTTGCCTTTTAATATTGAATTTTCTATCTCTGGGATCATTGCCCACACCGCTGTTATACATCCAATTGCCCCAATTGCTGTGCACGTCGTAGTCAATTAGCATCGATTCAAAATAGGCTGCCCCGATGCGCCAATCCTGTTTTAGCTCTTTGGCCCAGAAACTTGCTACGTTTTGACGCCCTCGATTGCTCATCCAACCGGTTTGGGCCAATTCTTTCATATTGGCATTGACAAAGGGTTCTGAGGTGGTTCCTTGGACCCAGGAACCCAAAGCTTTTTCATTTCGATTCCAATCATAGCTTTTTTTCAGAATGCCTCCCAGTTTAAAAATGTGATTACCATATTTTAAGGAGATATATTTAAAATAATCCCGCCAAATCAACTCGAATACCAACCAATACGTATCTTGATTTTTCTTTATTTCTTTTTCAAACCGTTTTACCTCCCAATAAATATGGCGTGCGGAAACACTGCCATTGGCCAACCAAGGCGAGAATTTTGAGCTGTAATCCACCCCGACCAAACCGTTTCGCGTCTTTTTATAATAAGCCAGTTTTTTTGTATTCCAAAAGTAATGTTCCAACCTTTGGAGAGCCTCTTTTTCCCCACCTTTAAAGGGAAAGGCACTTTTTGGTTCTAAAGGAAAGTCTTCCAGACCCAGTTCCTCCAAGCTTGGTATTTGAGTTTGGTTTTGGACGAGGTTGTCTTCGGATAATGCCTGTATTGTACGTGCAACAGGTCTTACCGTGGCTTCTTTTTCACAACGTTTTCGAAATTGGGTAAATACATTTGGGATACCCGCATAAGCTGTAAAAGGAATGTCTTCAGGATGAAATAAAAACTGGTCAAAAGACTCGATGATTTGGATTTCCTTTGGTAAACTCGAGGTTACGCCTTGTAGTATTTCGACTTCTTCTGAAGTCCATTCCCTCTGTTTGAAGATTTGGTGGATTTGATATTGCGATACCAAATCGGGCAAAATATTTTCGGGTCGGTCATGAAAGACCAAAAGACTGATGTTGATGGCTTCCAGACTGGTTTTTAGCTGTACCAAGGTTTCGATGAGAAATTGCGCTCGGAAACGCTCTGTTTTTTTAAATCCAAACGTATCTTTTTCAAAGAACCTTGGGTCAAAAAAGTAGACAGCCAATAGCGAATCACCATGGGACGCTTTTGCTAGGCTTTGGTTGTCGTTCACTCGTAAATCGTTACCAAACCATATTAAGTTGTTCATATAATTTTATTTTTTCTGCAGCGTTGACTACAGTATTTTACGGATTCCCAATTTCGTTCCCATTTTTTTCTCCAGGCAAAGGGTTTCCCGCAAACTGCACAGATTTTAGTGGGAAGATTTACCTTTTTGTGTGCCATTTAAGATGGATTTTGATGTCTTGTCCGGTTGCGCATAAGAAAGCCGTTGAATTATTTTAGGTTTGGCATAGCCGTCCAAACCAACAATGGATATCAAATTTGCTTCATCCAATTTACCCCAATGATCCTCCAACAAAATAGACTCTTGGACATAGATATGTTCAATTGCACCTACCATTAACAAACAACCATTTTCTTTTATCTCATATTCGTTCACGTAGCTACATCCAATTTGGATAGGGCTTTCTTTGACAAAAGGAGCAGAAAACCCTGCTTTGTAACTTGCTGTCAATCCTGTTTTTTCAAATTCCGAAATATCCTTTGGATACTTGGCGGCGGTAGCATGTGCAGCGGCATAAATCTCTTCAGAGACGGCGTTAATGGTATAGGTTGCATTCATTTTTATATTCGCATAGGTGTGTCGTTCTACGGTTAGTGGTCGAAGGATAAAGCCCAATAAAGCAGGATTGCTGCCAAGATGCACGACGGAATTGAAAATAGCCAAATTGGAAACCCCATTTTCAGAACGGGTCGCGATTAAATTAGCAGATTTGTATCCAGATATGGTATTGATCAAGTTCGCTTTTTGACGCGAAGGCAGCTCGGAAATATGGTTCTGATGAAAATACTTCATAATTTGTTTAACAAATTTAAATAAAAGATGAACAAAATTTATAGTTTCATCCCTGGAATTCAACAGCAACCTTTTACGTGTCAAATTCCTTAATTTAGCAAATCAGTTTTATCGTACCTCAAGTCGTTCAATGACACAAACTCCAAAAAATATAGCGATCATCGGTTCTGGTCTGGTGGGCTCGCTCTTAGCAATTTATCTTAGAAAGCAAGGACATACTATCACTGTTTTTGATAGAAGACCAGATATCCGAACCATTAAATTTTCAGGAAGGTCCATCAATTTGGCAATGAGCAATCGAGGTTGGAAGGCCTTGAGAAAAGTTGGTCTGGAGGACGCTATCAAAGAAATTGCCATTCCCATGGATAAACGCGCAATGCATGTTGTGGACCAGCCCATGTACTTTCAAAATTATGGAAAGGACGGAGAATCCATTTGGTCCATATCACGTGGTATTCTTAATCGAAAAATGATTGATTTGGCCGAAAGGGCAGGAGCTACCTTCAAATTTGATGAAAAAGTATGGGACATCGACCTTCCGGAGGCAACGATTTTCACCGGTGCAGCTGAAAAAAGCAAATGGAAGGAATATAAATACGATATGGTTTTTGGTTGTGATGGTGCTTTTTCAAGAGTTCGTCACAAAATGCAAAGACGTAGTCGGTTTAACTACTCCCAACATTTTATTAATTTGGGATATAAGGAGTTGACCATTCCGCCGAATGATGACGGCACCCATAAACTGGATAAGCATTCCTTTCATATTTGGCCACGTGGTAAATTTATGCTGATAGCACTGCCCAACTTGGACGGTAGCTTTACCTGTACCTTGTTTTTACCATTTGAAGGAAAGACCTCTTTTGAAAGCATTACCACTGAAAACGAGGCCAAACTTTTTTTTAAGACCTATTTTCCCAATGTTAGGAAAGAAATAGAAAACTTGACGGATGATTTTTTCAAAAATCCGACCAGTGCCATGGTGACCATGAAATGTTACCCTTGGACGTATTGGAACAAGGTTGCCTTGGTCGGGGATTCTGCCCATGCCGTTGTCCCTTTCTACGGGCAAGGGATGAATGCCGGTTTTGAGGACATTTACATGTTGAACCAATACATGGAAACCTATGGTGATGATTGGGACACTATTTTTGAGACGTATCAAAAGGAGCGCAAACCCAACGCGGATGCCATTGCGGAGTTAAGCTATAGAAACTTTATGGAAATGAGCAGTAAAACCGCGGACCCAAAGTTTCTATTGCAAAAGAAAATTGAAAAATGGTTTGCCGAGAAGCATCCGGATAAATGGACCCCGGTCTATAGCCGTGTCACTTTTTCAGACCGTCCGTATGCCGAGGCCTTGCATATTGGGGATGCTCAGGAAGAAATGATGCAACAAATCATGCAAATCCCACGCATTGGGGAAATCTGGAATTCCGATGAAATAGAGAATAAATTATTGCACCTGATATCGGAGGGTCAATGATTCTTGTTCCGTCGCATCTCCGCTTTTCTCATGGGCATACTGTCCACTAAATTGAAAACGATTTCAGGTTCAACGGGAAAAGACTTTTTCATTTTAAGTCCACCATCTTTGCCGACAAGTAAAACACCGGTGAAATTTTTATCAGGTATAAGAGCGGTCAGTGCTTCAGAATCAGGAGATTTTTCCAATAGTATAATATCCCGTTCCTTCATCTGCTCCTTTTGTTCCAAGAAACGTTTTCGTTGGTTTTTCATTTCAGTCTCTTGGGTTGAGGCACCTACTAAAATGACCACGCGATTCGACCATCGATACTGGTCTAGCTTTTGCGCTGAGGTTTTTATACCCAGCAGAAAAAGAATACAAACCGGTAGATATTTCATAATTCTAAGATAATAAAAAAACCGCCCAGAAGGGGCGGTCTTGTATTTTCGCAGTATTCATTTACCAGGCTAGATTTTAGTAAAAAGCTCTTGCATTTTTTCCTGCTCCTCCTCAGCGAGCAGTGGGTCGACAAGAATTCTACCACTGTGCTCATCGGTAATGATTTTTTTCCTTGAGGCAATTTCCACCTGGACTTGAGGAGGAATAGTGAAAAAAGAACCGCCCGATGCACCGCGCTCAACGGGAACAACGGCCAAACCGTTCTTTACATTGTGCCTAATACGTTTATAAGCTTGTACTAAACGTTCCTCTATTTTTTCTTCAAATTCTTCCGATTTTTTTAGAAGGGCCTTTTCTTCTTTTTCGGTTTCGGCCAAAATGGCATCAAGTTCCCCCTTTTTGTGCTTTAAGTGATTTTCGCGCTCACCCAACTTTTCTTTGGTTTCACCCACCACTTCTTTTTTCTGCTCAATTTGGACCTTGAACTCCTTGATGTTTTTTTCGGCCAATTGGATTTCCAGTTCCTGAAACTCGATTTCTTTGCTCAAGGAATTGAATTCGCGGCTATTTCGAACATTTTTTTGTTGTTCGGCATATTTTTTCATCAACGCTTTGGACTCCTCAATCAGATTTTTCTTGGCCGCAATTTCAAAATTGATGGTTTCTACGTCGGTTTTCAACTTGTCCATGCGTGTCTTAAGACCCAATACTTCATCTTCCAAATCTTGTACTTCCAAAGGAAGCTCACCTCTGACGTTGCGTATTTCGTCCACTCTGGAGTCAATTAACTGAAGGTCGTACAGTGCCCTTAGTTTTTCCTCCACGGTGATACTTTCATTTTTATTCGCCATAAATTAACTATAAATACTTGATGGGATTCGTTACACTTTCGGATAACGCGACTGCAAAATTAGGAATTTTTTCTGTAAGATAATCAACCAATAAATCTTTTGTAAACTGCTCAGATTCAAAGTGTCCAATATCTGCCAAAATAAGGTCACTTTCAGCTTCAAAAAATTGGTGGTACTTTAGGTCCGAAGTAAGAAAAATATCTGCCTTTGCCTTTTTCGCTGCCACAATCGCAAAACCACCGCTTCCTCCTAAAACGGCTACCCGCTGTACTTTTTTGGATGGCAAAACGGTATGGCGGATGACTGGAATTTTCATTTTCTGCTTTACGTGGAGAAGAAATTCCTTAGCATCCATGCTGTTGCCCAGGTTGCCAATCATTCCCATACCGATATGGGAGTTGACATTTTCCAGCGAAACGATTTCATAGGCTACCTCTTCATAGGGGTGGTTTTTCATTAATGTATCTATGATGGCCTTTTCTTTCTCGAAAGGGAACACCATATTAAGTTGTGTTTCCTTTTCAAAGTGGGTCTCACCGATTTGTCCCAAAGTAGGATTTGCCCCGTCCATAGCTTTAAAACTACCTAAACCTTCGGCGCTGAAACTACAATTACTGTACTTCCCAATAGCGCCAGCACCAGCTTCAAAAAGGGAGGATTTCAGTTTTTCCGCATCTTTTTCGGGTACATAAGTCGTCAACTTTTTAAGGGTCCCCTTTTTCGGAATAAGGATTTTTGGATTTTGGATACCCAAAACCTCGCAAATTTTTGCATTTACGCCTAAATTACTGTTGTCCAGAGCGGTGTGAATGCTATAAATGGCAATGTTGTTCGCAATGGCTTTCATCACCACACGTTCTACATAGCTGGAGCCTGTGAGCTGTTTGAGTCCTTTAAAAATTATGGGATGAAAGCTAACGATAAGATTATATTGCTTTCGGATAGCTTCATCTACGACATTTTCAAGCGTGTCCAAAGTGACGAGAATTCCAGATACTTCCCAATCTAGATTTCCCACTAAAAGCCCCACATTGTCAAAATCTTCGGCATGTGATAACGGAGCCAACGCTTCCAAAACCTTGCCCACTTCTTTAACTTTCATAGGTATCGTGAATTAGGGTTAAAGATAAAATATTATATTTTCGTCCTATGCCGTACATTCTACGAATTATAGCATTTCCCATCTCACTGATTTACGCTTTGGTGGTCCATCTCCGTAATTTTTTTTACGATGTTGGATGGTTGTCATCGAAAAGTTTTGGAGTTCGAACTATTTGTGTGGGTAATTTAAGCGTCGGGGGAACGGGTAAAACACCGATGATAGAATATATAGTACGACTTTCTGGAAACCGGAAAACCGCTGTTTTAAGCCGGGGATACAAAAGAAAATCCAAGGGCTTCGTTTTGGCCGACAAAAATGCCAAGGTCACTGATTTGGGCGATGAGCCCTATCAGTTGTTCAAAAAATTTCCGAAAATAACAGTCGCCGTAGATGGTGATAGACAGCGGGGGATTGCCCACCTTGTAAAAAAGGTAAATCCTGAGCTTATTTTTTTGGATGATGCCTTCCAACATCGCAGGGTACGCCCCAGCTTTTCCATTTTGTTGACCACATATGCCAATCTTTATGTAGATGATTGGTATTTGCCCACCGGAAATTTGAGGGATGGTAAGAAAGAGGCAGGCAGGGCAGATATCATAATCATTACCAAATGTCCACCGATACTGGACGAAGAAGATAGGAAACGGATTGTTTTAAAACTAAATCCTAAAGAAGACCAAGCGATTCTTTTCAGTTGGTTCAAATATGGGGAAAGATTTACAAATTTTGAAAGTGGGTCGCCAGATTGGCAGGAATTTAGCGATAAATCAATAGCCGTGGTGACGGGCATTGCATATCCAGAACCATTCATTGCCCATTTAGAATCAAAACACCTTCAATTTGAACATTTGGCGTTTGGAGACCATCATTTTTTTGATGCGGACGAAATTCAGAAATTCAATACTTACGATTTTGTATTGACTACTGAAAAGGATTACGTGCGCTTGGAATCAAAGGTTAAAAACCTCTATTATTTGGAAGTGGCCCATTGTTTCTCTGAGGCGGACCACCTGACTTTGCGCAAAGCCATTGATTCTAGGGCGTAGGTATTCAAATACCATCGCCGTTCCACGGGAGAGTTGTTTTTCCCGAAGGTTGTTATTGGATTTTTTTGTTCCCATCGGACAAAATGAGGCCCATTTCCCTTCCTTACAAAATGTAGTATCGCTATTATCTAAAAGACTGCTCTAAAACTAAGATTGATTTTATTCCCCTAGTTTTATAATCCAGTTGTTCAACAAAGCACATGCTCCGTTAGGTTTTAATTTCAAGTGGACCTATCACTGGAAAGCGTAAAAAAGTTTGACATTTTTGTATAAGTTTTTGACAGTACTTGAAGAATTCGAGATAGCTATATTAGTGTAAAAACTTGTTTTTCAGAATATTAAAATTATGGCACAACAATAGTAGCTTCTTTTGGAACAACAATCCGGTTTATTCATCAAAAAAACGAACAATCATGTTAAAATACAATGTCCTTACGGCTTGGAGGAGTCTTAAAAAACAACGTTTCTTTACAATTATCAACGTATTTGGTTTGGCTATAGGAATCGCGGGATCATTGCTGATAACCCTTTTCATTCTTGACGAGTTCAGTTACAATACCATGTTTGCCGATGCTGATCGCATCTACCGATTGGATATCGACCACAGACAGGGAGGAGAGACCAATTACTATGCTACTGTATCCAGTCCAATGGCGGGCGTTGTGGAAAAAGACAATCCTCAAATAGAGACGGTCACCAGATTCCGTAAGGTGGGAAGCACCTTGTTACATCCCAAAGATGCAATAAAGAACAGCAAGGAAGCCGGGGTTGTTGCGGCGGATCCCAAATTTTTGGACATGTTTGGATTACAACTTTTGTCCGGTAATCGCAAGACCGCATTATCTGGCCCCAATACCATGATACTTACACAGACTACCGCTGAAAAATACTTTGGCACTTCGGATGCTGTAGGTAAAGTAATGGTTTTGGACAACGCCGAACTGTTTACTGTTACCGGAATTTTAGCGGATTTGCCCAAGAACTCCTTTTTACGAGATCATTCAATTTTCTTGTCCATCAGTAGTTTTGAAAACGCGCAAAGCACCGCATGGAACAACTGGAACTTTCCCACGTTTATCAAATTTAAAAAAGAGGCCAGCCCAGGAGATTTCCAAGCGTATTTGGATACGGTTCTCGAGAACTACCTCATTCCATGGGCCATGACATTTATGCCAGGAATGACCAAAGAAAAAATGCTGGAAGCACAAAGGGCATCTGGAGATTTTATGAAGTTTGGGACTACAGCGCTCAAAGACATCCACTTGTATTCCGAAGTAAGACAGAATGAATTCAGTCCCAACAGTACTATTCAAAATGTGTACATTTTGGCTTTTATCGGTCTTTTTCTCATAGTCCTCGCCTGTGTCAATTACATGAACCTATCCACTGCCTACTCCTTAAAAAGGGTCAAGGAGGTTGGGATTCGAAAAACCTTGGGATCCAATAAATCATCACTTATCCGTCAGTTTTTGACCGAAGCGGGACTCGTTTCTTTAATCTCAATACTGTTGGCGTTGCCAGTAACGGTAATCGTTCTCCCGTATTTCAACGCTCTCGCGGACAAATCAATTAACATTCCTTTTTCCAACCCTCTTTTTTGGGTCATTTTAGGTATTGCCATAGTCATCCTGACTTTCTTTTCAGGTTTTTATCCAGCGTTCTTTATGTCCAGATTTGTGCCTGTAAAAGTGCTCAAGGGAAGTGGAAACAGCAACATTGGAGGAAGCAGTATCCGAAACATATTGGTAGTGGGCCAATTCGCAATAGCGATTGTATTGTTGATATGCACCTTTGTGGTTTATAAACAACTGAATTTTATACAGCATAAAAATCTGGGTTTTCAGAAAGACCAGGTATTGGTACTGGAAGATATCAATGCTGCCGGCAGTCAAATCGAAGCTTTCAAAGAGTCTGTATCAAAGCTGGGATATGTGGAAAACGTTTCGGTGAGCAGCTATTTGCCAACTCCCTCAGCACGGAGTGGCGTGACGTTTTTTCCAAAAGACGGTATCGAAAATCCTGAAAATGCACTGGTCATCGAAAATTGGCGGATAGACCACGATTACTTGGCTACCTTGGATTTGGAAATTCTAGCTGGAAGGGATTTCCAAAGGCAGTTTGCAACAGATTCTTCTGCAATTATTTTCAATGAATCTGCCGTGGCAATGCTCGGTCTTCAACCCCGGGAAGCTTTGGGGGTAAAGTTGACCAAAGACTTTCATAGGCCCGATAAAGAAAATATGGAATATATGACGATTATTGGGGTGGTAAAAGACTTCCATTTTGAATCACTTCGTGATGAAATCGGAGCGTTGAGCCTAAATCTTGGCAATATTGATAGGGCCGATAAAATGATGGTGAAATTGAAACCAGGAAATGTGCGTGCTACTTTGACTGATATAGAAGCGTTATGGAGCACCTTTGCTCCCGACCTGTCCTTTAGTTACTATTTTATGGATGACTCTTTTAACGATACCTACAAAGCAGAATTGCGTCTTGGGCGTGTATTTATGGTTTTCACTCTAATATCGATTTTGATAGCTTGCTTGGGCCTATTTGGTCTTGCCGCATTCAACGCGGAGAAGAAAATCAAGGAAATAGGCATTCGAAAAGTCTTGGGAGCAAGTGTTGGCCACATCACCTACAAGCTTACTTTTGATTTTCTCAAATTGGTGGGTATTGCTATTTTAATTTCCTTGCCCATGGGCTGGTACGCTATGAACCGATGGCTTGAAGATTTTTCATACCGCGTTGAAATTGACTTTTGGGTATTTGCGCTACCGGCATTCTTGGCCACTGCCATAGCCGTCTTGACCATCGGTTATCAAAGCATACGGGCGGCCCTTGTAAGCCCCATAAAAAGTTTGCGAACAGAATAATACGTACCAAATCGATATTTAGAGTCTTTCAAAACGTTTGAAAAACGCGCTCAGAACTGTGCAATGGCCTTTGAAAGGGCTAATGGAGCCTGTCCATTTGTTTTAAACCAGTCCCCCAGTTTTCTTTCTGAAGATATTTTCCCCTATTTTTTGGTAGAAAACTTCAGGTTTGAAAGGTTTGGTGACCACGTCATTGCATCCCGCTTGATAGAAACTCTCCAAACTATCGTCCAAGGAGATGGCGGTAAGCGCAATAATTGGAATTTCAAGGTCAAATTTTCGGATTTGACGGGTAGCTTCCTCACCACTGATTCCTGGCATGTGGATGTCCATTAAAATGGCATCGTAGGTGTTGGTCTTGGCCAGGTCAATCGCCTGGTTCCCGTTGTTGGCGATATCACAGGTGATTTCCTTTTTGTTGAGCATTTTTTTGGTGATGACCTGATTGATTTTATTGTCCTCAACCACCAAGACGTGAAGGCCTTTAAAATCAAATTCTTCGGGATTCAGTTCAAAAGCAACTTCTTCCAGTGCGTTGGTGTCGCGTTTTAAATCCATTTCAAAGAAAAAGGAACTGCCGTGTCCCACTTCGCTCTCAAGATGGATTTTACTATCGAACAAGCCGAGAAGACTTTTCACTATGGTCAGGCCAAGACCTGTGCCTCCATATTCCCTGTTAATTTGAACTGAACCTTGCTCAAAACTCTCAAAGATGCTTTTTTGTTGCTGTTCCGATATCCCGATACCATTGTCTTTGACCTCGAAATACAAGGTGACCTGGTCTTCTTCTTTCCGAAGCAATTTGGCAATGACCTCAACCTTGCCCTCCTTGGTGAACTTCAACGCATTTCCAACAAGGTTCATAAACACCTGGGATAATTTTAAAGGGTCACCGAGCAGCTGTTGCGGAATGTTGGAGTCGTAGTCCAAAATAAGTGTTGTACTGTTCTCATTTGCATTGGATTGCAGGGAATCCACCACGTCGGTCAGGACTTTCTCCAATTTGAACTCAATATTCAGCGGTTCTAACTTATCCGCATCTATTTTGTTGATTTGCAGGATATCGTTGATAAAGTTCAACAAATAATCCCCGGAAAACTTCAAGGACTTTAAATGCTCCTTTTGGTGGTCTGCGGGATTTTCCTCGAGCAGCAGGTGCGTTAACCCGGTAACGGCATATAAGGGTGTCCGAAGCTCATGGGTCACAGTGGACAAGAAATTTGTTTTGGCTTCCATGGCGGAAACTGCCGCATCCCTGGCCAACTCCAATTCCTTATTTTTTGTGTAAAGTAAATCGTTGGTCTTAAGTTTTATTTGGTTGTTCCTGAAAAGAGAAACCGCAAGTAAGGAAATGATTGTCAAAAAGGCCGAGGTGAGTATGGCTGTTATTTCAGAACGATTTTTGGATTCACTGAGTTCCTCATTTTTGGCGGTAAGCTTGTTGATTTCGTTCATTTGGTGCTCAAAACGGATTTTATCCGCAGCATTGGCCTCCAGTTTTACTTTTTCAAGATTAAAAAGCGAGTCCTTTATTTTTTCCAAATTTTTCCGGTACAGTAGGGATTCGTCAAAAGCGCCCGTTCTCTCATAAATTTGGGAAAGCAATTGGTTAGCTACCTGTATCTCCTTAAAGTAGCTGTGCTTCTGGGCTACCTCCATGGCCGCCTTGGCATGAACGATACCATCCTCTAGATCTTCCTGTATTTGACTTATTTTGGCCAGCTGTACATTGGCTTTGGTGGCCAGATAAGGTCGCTCCTTGTCATCCGAATTGACGATCAGGGCATTTAAGTTGGTAATCGCATCCTCGTAATTTCCGATGTTGGTATAGAGGTAGCCTTCCAAAAGGAGTATGTTGTTGCCCAGATTTCTATTGTTGCTCAGCGTTCTGGCTTCTTCCAATAGCTTTAAGGATTGGAAATTGTTTCCTTCATCAAATTGGACGCAAGCTTCCAGATATTTATGGAAGGCTTCTCCGAAAGGGTAGGAGAGGTCTTTCAATAGAATACCGGCCCGGTCCCAATAGAAAAGTGCCGTTTCCCGGTCCCCTTCTTCCAGATATAGTCGTGCAAATTGGTGATAGGTATCTAATAGAAGTTTGGCATCTTCATTATTTTCTGCAATTTCTGCTGCTTGATTGAGGGTTTCCAGCGCTTTGTCTATTCTGTTTTGATGACGATAGGTCAAGAAATCGTCAAAAATACCCTGCACTTTTGCGGTGGTACTACTATCATTTTGGGCCGTTCCTGATTGGGTGCAAAAAAATATGCACAGCAAAACTAGGATTTTACCGCTATAGCGATTTTGTTTCAAGCTCAAAATCAAACGTAGTTCTTCTTGATATACAAATCTATAAGATCAACAATTCTGGAACAATATCCGGTTTCATTATCGTACCATCCGATTATCTTCACCATTTTACCAATAACGGAGGTCATTAATGAATCAAACGTACAAGAATAACAACTATTGTTTATATCTATGGAAACCAATGGATCTTCCGTGTATTTAAGTACGTTTTTTAGGTCTTGGTCGGCTCTTTGTTTAAAGGTTTGGTTGATTTCTTCAATGGTTGTTTCCTGTTTTACGTTAAATGTAATGTCCGTCAACGAACCATTGGGTACCGGAACACGTATGCCACATCCTCCAATAACACTGGACAAATTAGGGAAAATTTTGGTAAGTGCCTTGGCCGCTCCGGTCGTAGTGGGAATTATGGATTGGGAGGCGGCACGGCTCCTTCTTAAGTCCCGATGCGGTTTATCGTGCAGACTTTGATCCGAAGTATAGGAATGGACCGTGGTAATATAAGCTTGATTGATACCACAAAGTTCATCCATCACTTTGATCATCGGCGCTGCGTTATTTGTGGTACATGAGGCGTTTGAAACGATGTTGTCCTCGAAGTCCACCGTATTTTCGTTTACGCCAAGTACCACCATTTTTATAGAATCATCTTCAGGAGGAACCGATAGTATTACCTTTTGGGCGCCGTTTTGAATATGGTACTGAAGCTCGGTACGCGTTTTAAACTTCCCTGACGCTTCGATGACCAAGTCCACGCCATAATCCCCCCATTTAATGTTTTTGGGATGATTTTGATTGATTACCTCTACAGACCTACCATTTATACTGATTGAATTTTCCTGCGCGGAGATATCTGCATCCATGATACCGTGTATGCTGTCGTATTTTAAAAGATGGGCAAGTGTTTGGGCATTGGCAATATCATTGATGACGACCACCTGGATATCTTCTCTTTTTTCCAACAATCTGAATAAGGTCCTGCCTATGCGTCCAAAACCATTGATGCCGATGGAAATCTGTTTCATTTCAAAAAATAAGCAAGCTTGGTTAGTCCACGTGTTTATGGGCCTTGTAGGAAGAGCGTACCTAAGCCCCACTTTCAACATGCCGGAAGCCCATTTGTAGTCCTATTTCCTCATATTTTTTAAATTGCTCGGGAAGTATGAACTCTTTGACAGGTAGATGTTTTTTTGAGGGCTGGAGGTATTGTCCAATAGTCACGACGTCCACATCCGCACGGCGCAGGTCTTCCATGGTATTGATGACCTCTTCCTCCAATTCGCCCAATCCCAACATAATGCCGGATTTTGTGCGTCGGGCGCCATTCTTCTTAAGGTATTCCAAGACCCCTAAACTTCTGTCATATTTAGCTTGGATACGTACTTCGCGGGTAAGCCGTCTTACCGTTTCCATATTATGGGAAATCACTTCAGGAGCGGCTTCAAGAACTCGGTCCAAGTGTACTTCCTTACCTTGGAAATCAGGGATAAGGGTCTCTAAAGTAGTTTTGGGATTCATTCTCCGTATGGCCTTCACGGTTTCTGCCCAGATGATAGACCCCATATCTTTTAGGTCGTCCCGGTCAACCGAGGTGACCACTGCGTGCGTAATGCCCATAATCTTGATGGATCGCGCCACTTTCTCTGGTTCGGCCCAGTCCACACTTTCTGGTCTTCCCGTTTTAACACCACAAAAACCACAGGATCTTGTGCAAACATTACCCAAAATCATAAATGTAGCGGTACCTTCTCCCCAACATTCTCCCATATTTGGGCAACTGCCCGAAGTACAGATGGTATGCAGATCATATTTATTGACCAGGCCTCTTAGCTGTGTATACTTTTTTCCGGTGGGAAGCTTTACACGCAGCCATTTGGGTTTTGTCTTGGGGGGTGCAACGTTTTCGACCGTTGTGATGCTCATATCAATTTTTTGAAATACAAAGATACGAAACTGTACCAGGATGGTGAACCAGGGGTAAGCTCTATTTCTTTTTGATAATTTCTGCTAGTAACTTTTTGGCTCTTAACAGTTTAACTTTGATACTATTTAGCGGTTCGTCAAGTTCTTTGGAAATTTCGGCGTAACTCATCTCATTAAAATATCTCAAATTGATTACCTTTTGATAATGGGGCTTTAACTTTTTAATATCCTGTAAAAGGTTGGCCAGGTTCTGCTCTATAATAAGTTGGTCCTCTACGGTGGGGGTGTCATCCAAGACCTTTTTTACCGCGTCGCCATGGGAATCCATTTCCTCTAAAAGATTTCTTTTCCGTTTTCGGAGCAAATCAACATGTAAATTTTTGGAAATGGCGATGAGCCACGTTTTAAACCCAAATTCATCGTTATAGGTTGTGATTTTGTCAAAGGCATTGGAGAAGGTACGAATGGTGATGTCTTCCGCATCATTTTCATTTTTGGTACGGAGCAATTGAAAACCGTACACATCATTCCAAAACGTATCCAACAAAAAACTAAAGGCAATTTGATTTCCTTGTTTGGCCTTTTTAATGTTTTCCGTGATGGAATCTGGAGTGTTCACATATCTTTTTGTTACGGAGAATACAGTCGCTTTTAGGGCAGCTCAGCGATAGAATCCTTTTGGCATTCCTGCTCATCGGGGAGTTTTCCGCAGTATCCACAAGCCTCACCCTCTTTATTGAGAAATGGGTTTTGACTGGCGCAGGTCCCTGCAAACTTACCGTCCTTTTTAGACCAGATTTTAATTGTTATACCAGCGAAAGCCAGCCCCAATAGCCCAATAGTAAGTAGTATTAGTTCCATACCGCTATTTTAGGCAAAAATACAAAAGGAAATACAAGTTGAACCAGATTTAGAGTAACTTTAAGGGAAATCTAATACATAATATTGGCCACGATGTTTTGAACAGATGGGGTTGTATTCCCACCTTCGGGCTCAACGGTAATATAGCCAATGGCATTTTCCGCATAAGGTATGGCGAGTAATTTGTCCTCGTCGTCCAATTGCTTTATCACTCCTAGATTTACAAGTTCCCCGTTCACTTCTGCCCACATTTGGAAACATTTGTTCTCGGGAAGCTGGGGTACACTGCTAACATTGATGTACGAAAGTTTCTTTACAGGATTGATGTAAGCTATCGCCTTTAATTCCTTGCCTTCTTTCTTTCCGTTGACGGCATATTTTTTGGTATCTGGATTGTTGAGAACGATAAACTGGTTACGAACATCCTCCAATTGATTTTTCATGTTCTCTTCCAGATATTTTATTTTATTGTTCACAATGGTATTTTCTTGCTGTAGGCTTTTATTTTGATTCCAAAAGAAAACAGACGAGCCGGCAAACACAAGAATTGCAACGCTGGCCGCGACCGCATATCGCCACAGTCGCCTAACGGAAGATTTCTCCTTTTTGGCACTATGAAGAATGATTTCCTTTAGTCCTTCAGGGGTTTTACGTGCGTATAACTTAGCAAACGCTTCCAGATTATCCTGAAGTTGATTATAGGTTTCACGCACTTCCGGATACATGGCTATGTAGCGCTCCGCCCTGGAAATCTCTTCCTTGGAGGCGTCTCCAATAAGGTATTTTTCCAGTACGTCAGAATCTAAAAACAATTGTATTTTTTCTTTCATGGCAATATGTTTAGTAATAGCAGTAGCATTGTTGGCACCTTGTAAAGCTTTCCCAGTTCCCGTAAGCCTATTTTCAATCGAGATTTAATCGTTCCCAGGGGAATATCCAATTCCTCACTGGCTTCTTGCTGGGTCATTCCTTGAAAAAATAGGGCCTCAAGAACGATTTGGTACTTCAGCTCAATCTTTTCGAGATTTTCCTGCATATCCAAAATGTCAGGTTTAATGCTTTCTACTCCAACCTTATATACGTTCGAAACATCAATTTGGACTTCTTTGTCCGTTTTGTTGTTGATGCTTCGCAACTTATCGATGGCGGTATTTCGGGTAATTCGAAAAAGCCAAGTAAAAAGTTTTGCTTTTGTGGCATCATAGGTGTCGCATTTTTTCCAAATTTTAATGAAACTTTCCTGTAGGATGTCTTGGGCCAAATCCTCATCTTTCACCACCTTATAGGCCACCCCATAAAGCGTGTCGCCGTAGTGTTCGTAGAGAAGGGATATAGCTTTGTCATCTTTTTCGGCAAGTAACGCAACTATGTGCTTTTCGATTAGTGTACTCATCGGAGGTTTCTTAGGTAAACTATCTTGGGGGTCGAAATCTAAAATACGCTTTCCCTCGTATATAAAACAACGCTAAGTTAGAAAAAGGAGCATTCTTGAGCGTATAAATGAAAAATAAAGTGCTGAAAAGCATTTCAGTATATTAAGTTTTTGGTTAGTTTGGTTTGGTATAACCCCTGTAATTCTCAGCGATGCGGGGGTTATCTTATTATATTGACCTCAGGTTGTAAATCAATTTTGAAAGTTTCCCTTACCCTTTTTTGAATGGATTGTGCCAAATCCAGAATTTCCACTCCACTCGCATTTCCATGGTTAACCAGTACCAGTGCTTGTTTTTCATGTACTCCCGCATCACCGATTCGTCTACCTTTGAAGTCACATTTTTCTATCAACCATCCTGCAGGAACTTTTATCTGCTCTTTGGAGATGCTGTAGGAAGGGGCATCGGGAAATTCTTTTTTCAGTTTTTCGAAGGTTTTTTTGGAAACAATGGGATTTTTAAAAAAACTCCCACTGTTCCCAATTTGAGCGGGGTCTGGCAATTTACTTTGCCGAATGGCAATGACCGCATTGGAAACATCTTGGATAGTAGGGTACACGATATCCTGATTCCTTAACTCCTCCTCAATGGCCCCATAGTTTGTTGTAATGGGATGATTCTTCTTGGTCAACCAAAAGTTTACGGAGGTGATGATATATTTGCCTTTTGCCTTTTGTTTAAAAATGGAATCCCGGTACCCAAAACGGCACTGTTCTTTATCAAAAACCACCAATTCCCCGGAAGCTATTTCCATAGCGGTACAACTTTCAAATACATCTTTTAGCTCTACGCCGTAGGCACCAATATTTTGGATGGGTGCCGTTCCGGTGTTTCCCGGTATCAGCGATAGATTTTCAAGCCCCCCGTAGTCTTTTTCCAAACACCAAAGCACCAGTTCATGCCAGTTTTCTCCTGCCATAACTTTCAACAGCACTTTGGCTTCCGTTTGATTTAGCACGGTCTTCCCCTTTAAATTGATGTAAATGACCAAAGCATCAACATCCTTTGTCAACAAAATATTGCTACCTCCACTCAATACAAATTTTTTGGGGTAAGATTTTAGTTCCAGAACTTTTTGAAGTTGGAGTAGACTCGTTACTTCAACAAAAAAACGCGCAGAAACATCAATACCAAAAGTGTTGTATTTCTTTAGGGATATGTTTTGAAGAATGTTCAATGGGTTTGGTATTTCTCTAAAGCTTTTTTTAAAATTTGGACCGCTTTGATGAGTTGCGGTTTTTTCAGGACATAGGCAATACGTATCTGATTTTTTCCAAGTCCCTCTGTGGCATAGAAACCTGCGGCGGGCGCAACCATTATCGTATTTCCTTCGATTTCAAAGTCTTCCAAAATCCACTGCGCAAAATCATCGGCATCTGGGACGGGCAATTGCGCAACACAGTAAAAAGCGCCCTGGGGCACCGCTACTTGCACCCCATCAATTTTTTGGAGTTCGTCCACCAATATATCGCGTCGTTCTGAATATTCCTCAATTACTTCATCAAAATAACTCTGGGGGGTATCCAAGGCCGCCTCACTCGCTATCTGGGCCAAAGTGGGCGGGGACAATCGAGCTTGAGCAAATTTTAGCGCTACATTGATGACCTCCTTGTTCTTGGATACTAAACAACCGATTCTGGCACCGCACATACTATACCTCTTGGAAACAGAATCGACCATAATCGTATTTTGTTCCAAGTCCGGCAATTGAAGAACGGAATGGTGGGTAGTTCCATCATAAGTGAATTCTCGATAAACTTCATCGGCCACCAAAAAAAGATCATATTTTTTGACCAACTGTGCCAATTGAAGGATTTCCTCTTTTGTATATAGATACCCTGTAGGATTTCCAGGGTTACAAATGAGAATAGCTTTGGTTTTAGAGGTGATACGTTTTTCGAACACTACAATGTACTGAAAAGCAAAATTGGGTACCAAAGAAGAAACAATTGGCACCCCATTAACTCCGGAGGCCTGTGCAAATCCATTATAATTGGCATAAAAAGGTTCTGGAATGATTATTTCATCATCGGTATCCATAATTGTACCCATAACAAAGGACAATGCCTCAGAGCCTCCAGTGGTCACTATAATCTCCTTGGATGAAACATGGATGTCCTTCGTTTTATAGTAGGCAGCAATTTTTTCACGATATGCCTCAGAGCCTTCCGTCATACTATATGCCAAAACGTCCATCGTACTTTTTCTAACAGCGTCCAAGGCTACCTTTGGAGTTTTTACGTCCGGTTGGCCTATATTCAGATGGATTACATGTATACCTCTCTTTTTTGCCGATTCTGCATAGGGCACCAACTTTCTGATGGGCGAGGCAGGCATGGCGATACCTTTTCTCGATATTTTGGGCATGTGAACAATTTTAGACAAAAATGGCAAAACCCCAGCACGGAAGCAACCAATCGACCAATTATTTGTGGGGTTATAAGAATGTTAAATTAAAGTTATAATTCGAGCTTTTTTGCTAAATTTAAAAGACTTGTTGCCAAAAATAAACAGTTTGAAAAAATCAACACGCCTTTCATGCTTTCTCTTGGTGCTTTTGCCTTTTATGCTCGGCGCTCAAGGATTTCGCATGCCGGAGAAGCAGAAGTTCCAGAAAATTCGATTTGAACTTATCAATAATCTAATGATCATTCCGATAGAAATCAACGGTTCCGAATTGACTTTTATATTGGATTCCGGCGTCAGTAAACCCATTCTCTTTAACCTTACGAACCAAGATTCGGTACAAATCAATAATGTTTCTGAAGTAACCATTCGGGGACTTGGTGATGGAGAGCCTCTGAAAGCATTAAAATCGAAGGGTAACGTTTTTAAATTGGGCAAGGCCAAGAACTACAATCAGGATATGTTTGTGGTGTTGGACAAGGGGATAAACTTTTCTACATCTTTGGGGATTCCGGTACATGGTATTTTGGGTTATGATTTGTTCAGGGATTTTGTCGTTGAGATTAATTATACCGCAAGGAACATCAAGCTATATGATCCTAAACGATATCAACATTCATCCAACAAAAAAAGTCAAACCCTTCCGCTTTCCATTGAACGTAGGAAAGCCTATCTGAACGGCACCGTACTGACAGAGGATGCCAAAGATGTTCCCGTAAAGCTTTTAGTGGATACGGGAAGCAGTGATGCCCTTTGGCTGTTTCATCTACCGGAGAAGGGCATTGAACTTCCCCAGAAGCATTATGAGGACTATTTGGGTAGGGGATTGAGCGGCGATATTTTTGGAAAGCGCACCAAAGTGCACGGTATACGTATTGGAAACTTCGAACTAAAAGATGCCAAAGCTGCTTTCCCCTATAAGGAGTCTTTCGGATACATAATAAACCGAGGAGATCGCAATGGTAGTCTGGGAGGTGAGATTTTACGTCGTTTTAATCTTGTTTTTGATTATTCCCGAGGTACGGTCACGCTCAAGAAGAACGGCAACTTTAGGACACCTTTTCAATACAACTTAGCTGGAATTGCACTACAGCACAACGGATTGCGGTATATCGCCGAGCGTATTGCCAGTGGGAACGGTATTGTACAAGGAAAGGAAGGTACTACGTATGGCAACGTGCAAATATTAATGGAAAATAGTACAAGATTGAGCCTTGTTCCTGAAATCATAGTCTCGTCCATACGGGCTGGGAGTCCTGCGGCAGAGGCAGGACTTAGAAAGGGCGATGTCATCCTTGCGGTCAATGGAAAGCCCATACATAAGTATAAACTTCAGGAAGTATTAAAAATGTTGAACGAAAAAGAGGGGAAACGCATCCGCGTCCTGATTGAACGATATAATCGAGATCTTCTGTTCTCTTTCGTACTCAAAAAAGTGTTTTAATAAAAAAGCCCTTGAGAATTCAAGGGCTTTGTTTGCGTTTCGAAAGGAAGGTATTACTTGGCGCCTTCCGCTTTTACATTGCCTTTTATCTTGAGCACCTTTGTTGGTGTTTCGGCGTTGGAGGTAACGGTAATCGCTTTTCGAATGGGTCCAACCCGTTTTGTATCATACTTTACTTGGATTTCTCCTGTAGCTCCCGGCATGATGGGGTCTTCCGGTTTTTTCGGGATGGTACATCCACAGCTGGATTTTACATCACTGATAACTAAAGGAGCAGTTCCTGTATTGGTAAACTCAAAGACGCGGATTCCGTCGCTGCCTTTAGCAATTTCACCATAGTCGATAGTTTCACTTTTAAACTCGATTTTAGCCGTTGCATCTTGGGCATAAATCCCTAAGGATAAGAGCCCTACAAACAGCATGAGTACAGTTTTTTTCATCATTTCTAGTTTTGGGTGAACTTCAAATGTAAATGTTTTCCACCTGCATCCAAAATTCTTTTGTTATGTTATAACGTTACTTATTTTTGTTTCGTATTTCTAGATTGGCTTTCTGCCGAAGTATAGCGTAAATTTAATACAGCCATCTCTTCAAACCACCAATCTGGGTCAAAATTAGTCAAAAACTATACCGAAAAATGGAGATTCCATCAAAATATGAACCCCATAAGGTTGAAGAACATTGGTACGAATACTGGATGGAGCACGATTTTTTCAGCTCTACTCCTGATGAGAGGGAACCGTATACCATTGTAATTCCGCCTCCCAACGTTACCGGAGTGCTTCATATGGGGCACATGCTAAACAACACCCTACAAGATGTATTGATTCGTAGGGCACGTTTGATGGGAAAGAATGCCTGTTGGGTTCCTGGCGCCGATCATGCAGCAATCGCTACGGAAGCTAAGGTGGTCGCCAAATTGAAAGCTGAAGGTATTGAAAAGTCAGATTTGACCAGGGATGAGTTTTTGGAACATGTTTGGGCATGGACCCATCAATATGGCGGTGTTATTTTTGAACAACTTAAAAAACTGGGGTGCTCTTTGGACTGGAAACGGAAAAAGTTCACTATGGATGACGATATGTCAGCTTCTGTCATCAAAGTTTTTGTAGATCTGTACGAGAAAGGCCTTATTTATAGAGGGTACCGTATGGTCAATTGGGATCCCCAAGCAAAAACCACCCTCTCTGATGAAGAAGTCATTTATGAAGAGCGCCAAGGACTGTTGTATTACTTATCCTATCCCATTGAAAATTCAAAGGAAACGGTGACCATTGCCACCACGCGACCTGAGACCATTCTGGGAGATACCGCGATTTGTATCAATCCAAATGATGAACGCTATGACCATCTTAGAGGCAAAAAGGCCATTGTTCCCATATGTAACCGGGTAATACCGATCATTGAGGATGAATACGTCGATATCGAATTTGGTACAGGCTGTCTAAAGGTTACTCCGGCACATGACGAAAATGACAAGAATTTAGGGGATAAGCATCAACTTGAGGTTATCGACATTTTCAACCAGGATGCCACACTAAATTCGTATGGGCTACATTATAGTGGTAAGGACCGATTTGTGGTCCGAAAGGAAATCGCAAAAGAACTCGATGAAAAAGGATTTCTGGTAAAAACCGAACAATATACCAACAAAGTGGGTACTTCGGAACGGACCAAAGCGATTATTGAGCCACGCTTGTCCGACCAATGGTTTCTTAAAATGGAGCAGCTCACAAAACCAGCACTGGAAGGTGTTCTAAAGACCGGTGAGGTAAAATTACAT
Source organism: uncultured Allomuricauda sp. (assembly GCF_937884665.1). Taxonomy (GTDB): domain Bacteria; phylum Bacteroidota; class Bacteroidia; order Flavobacteriales; family Flavobacteriaceae; genus Flagellimonas. Next base: position 41,128 of record NZ_CAKZYF010000170.1, read on the forward strand.
CCAAAAAAGTTTGAAAATACGTATCGGCATTGGATGGAGAACATTAGGGACTGGAATATTTCGAGGCAGCTATGGTGGGGTCAGCAGATACCGGCGTACTATTACGGTGATGGAAAAGAAGATTTTGTGGTCGCAGAAACCCGGGAAGCTGCTTTGGAAAAAGCAAAGTTGATAAAACCCGATTTGAGGAACTCCGATTTACACCAAGACCCGGATGCCTTGGATACTTGGTTTTCTTCGTGGCTCTGGCCAATCAGTGTATTCGGTGGTATTTTAGACCCTGACAATAAGGAAATCAACTATTACTACCCAACCAGTGATTTGATCACGGCCCCGGACATTTTGTTCTTCTGGGTGGCCCGAATGATTATTTCAGGCTATGAATATCGCGGCCAACGTCCTTTTGAAAACGTGTACCTTACCGGATTGGTACGTGATAAGCAGGGTCGTAAAATGTCCAAACAGCTTGGAAATTCACCTGATGCCCTGAAATTGATGAAAGACTTTGGTGCAGACGGTGTCCGTGTAGGTCTTTTGCTGAGTTCACCAGCTGGTAATGATTTGTTGTTTGACGAAGCCCTATGCCAGCAAGGAAAAAACTTTGCCAATAAGATATGGAACGCTTTCCGTTTGGTAAAAGGCTGGGAGATTTCCGATTTACCACAAGCCGAGGCAGCCAAAATGGGATTGGATTGGTTTGCTGCAAAGTTCAATCGAACGTTGGCCGAAGTGGATGACCACTTTTCAAAATATCGCATTTCAGATGCGTTGATGGCCATTTACAAATTGGTATGGGATGATTTTTGCTCCTGGTTGTTGGAAATTGTAAAGCCAGCATATCAACAACCCATTGATAAAACCACATATGACTCGGTGATACATTGGTTTGAGGAGAATTTAAAATTGCTGCATCCTTTTATGCCGTTTTTAACGGAAGAAATTTGGCAACGCATGCAACAACGCCTTCCCGAAGAGGCATTGATAGTTTCCAATTGGCCGAAACAAAAACCATTTGATTCTGGGGTTTTAAGGGCATTTGATTCTGCCTCTGAAGTTATTTCTGGAATCCGTACGATACGAAAAGAAAAAAATATTCCCCAGAAAGAAGCTTTGACCGTTTCCGTTTTGAACAATGAGCGTTGGGGCACGGATATGGATTCAATTATCACGAAGCTTGGAAATATTTCCAGCTTACAGATCGTTGACTCTGGTTTGGACGGTGCGCTTAGTTTTCGAGTAAAGAGCAATGAGTATTTTATCCCCATGGACGGCGCTATTGACATTGAGGCTGAAATAAGGAAAATCCACGAAGAACTGGATTATACGAAAGGCTTTTTGCAATCGGTCCAGAAAAAATTGAGCAACGAACGTTTCGTGAACAATGCTCCCGAAAAGGTGGTCGCTATGGAGCGAAAAAAAGCAGCTGATGCCGAAGCAAAAATTGAGACGCTCGAGAAAAGCCTGACGAGTTTGGGATAAGAAACACAAGTTGGTCAAATTTTCAAAAAGTAACACCGGATTCGCAAAAATTCCGAAAAATAGAGAACCTGTACCGCATCCATTTAAATAAACTTGCCTAAAACCGGTAATCATGAATTTCTGAACTGTGCGTGTTAAGGATTGACTTGGCCCAGACAATTTTGCGTTTTATTCGTGATCGATACTGGACGTAACATCTCATCATTGTATGGGGTTTTGGTGAGTAAACATTTAAATGTTATGATGTTTCCAAGTTCTCGTTTTTTCTAGATTTCAGTTTCAAAATTGAATTGGTCCAGTTCATTTTGGAGCGTATCGATCTTCTTTTCAATTGCTTCAACTTTCCTGTCCCGCTCCAAGTTCCCGATTTCCGACTGCCATTCCGTGACCTCGCTGTTTCTCCAATTGTCCCCTAAAAGCTTTCCTTCTTTTATCTGTAGTCCCTTGAGAAATGCTGCCAGGGATTTCAATTCTGAAAGCTTATAAATTTTGGGCTGTATAACCGTATTGGCCTTTTGGATTCTCGTCTTCAGTTCCGTCAGTTCAGAAACGGTACCATTCAGCAGTTCCCATAGGTTTTCAATATCATAAATAGGTTTATTTCCTTTTATATAGCTATTGTGGAACGTAATCATGTTTTGAATTTCCTTTATTTTTCCGATTAATCGGTTTTTCTCCTTTAGTGC